>CAMZLA010000020.1 GCA_947311665.1 uncultured Candidatus Altimarinota bacterium
GATTTTTTATAAACAATTTCTTTTTCTGGAGGAGATGAAGGAATATCAAAAAGAGAAGATTGTTGATTATTTGTTATTTTTGCTTGATTATTTTTTTGTTCTAATTGATGTAAAATTTGTTCTGCTTTTTTTATTACAGAAGAAGGAAGCCCTGCAAGTTTTGCAACTTCTATTCCAAAACTTTTTTCTGCTCCTCCTTCAAAAATTTGGTGAAGGAAAATAACTCCATTTTTTTCATCTTCTAATACTCGTGCAGAAAAATTTTTTGCTTTTTTCAATTTTTTAGCCAAGTCTATAAGCTCATGATAATGAGTTGCAAATAGAGTTTTTACCCCTTTATTCTCAAGGTTTTCCATTATTGCCCATGCAATAGAAAGTCCATCATATGTTGAAGTTCCTCGTCCAACTTCGTCTAAAATAACAAAACTTTTTTCTGTTGCATGTCGTAAAATTTTTGATGCTTCTTGCATTTCAACAAGAAAAGTCGATTCTCCACTAGACAAAGAATCTCCAGAACCTATTCGTGTAAAAATAGCATCACAAAGAGGGATAATACTTTTTTTTGCTGGAATAAAACTTCCAATATGAGCAAGATAAATAATGAGAGCATTTTGTCGTAAAAATGTTGACTTCCCTGCCATATTTGGTCCCGTTATAAGATGAAATGAATTTTCTTCATTCATTTCTAAATTATTAGGGATAAATCGTTCTCCTTTTTTTTCGAGATTTTGTTCTACAACAAGGTGTTTTCCATTAGAAATATTTATCTGATGAGATTGTTCAACTATGGTAGGTCGAGTAAAATTTTTCTTTTGAGCCAGAGTTGCAAACCCTTGAATAACATCAGCTGTTGCAATATGCTTACTTAAAGACTGAACAGATGAAGACAATTCTATAACTTTTTTTTGAATTTCATCGAGTAAAAAATTTTGTCTTTCTTGAAATTTCGTTTGTGCATTTAAAATTTTTTCTTCAAACTCTTTCAATTCGGGAGTAATAAATCGCTCTGCATTTGTAAGTGTTTGACGACGGATAAAATATTCGGGGAGATGAGAAGCCTGAGCTTTTGGAACTTCAAAAAAATATCCAAAAACTTTATTATATTTTACTTTTAGACTATTTACCCCTGTCTTTTCAATTTCTTTTCTACACATTTCTGCCAAACACTGCTTTCCTCCTTTTGCTAAATTTCTATATTCATCAAGCTGAACATCGAACCCTTCGGCAATAAATTCTTCTTCTGAAGGAAGTGGATGAAATGCTTTTTTCAACAATTGTGAAAGTTCTGACAATGATGAAATATTGAAAATTTTCATGAAAAATATATATTATCTATCTTTTGGAACATTGAAATAATTAAAAATGAATACCATTGCTTCTGCAAAGGTAGGAGCAGAAGTTGAAGAACCATATACTGCCAGTCCTCGTATTCCTTTTCGAGGTCTATCAAACTTCACATATACTAAATATTGCGGATCATCAACAGGAGCAAATCCTATAAATCCTGTAATAGTATTTCCCTCTTCTCCTTTTTCTATACTTTCATATCCTCCAGTTTCAGAAATAATTTGTGAAGTTCCTGTTTTTCCTGCTATGTAATGTCCTTTTACTTTTGCATTTTTAGCAACTCCACGCACTACAGAAGAAATAAGAATTGTATTCATTTCTTCTATTGTCTTATTGGAAAAAATTCGTTTTTTACTAATTGTTGTTTTTTCTATTGTTCCATCTGCATATTGTACTTCTTTTACAATTCGCGGATTTACTAAATATCCACCATTGGCAAGAGATGTCCATGCTCGAACAAGCTGTAGAGGAGTCATAGAAACTCCCTGCCCAAAACTTGTTGTATATAATCGTGCTTTAGACCAATTTTTATAATATGGCAAAGATCCAGATAACTCTTCTGGTAAAAGAATATGAGTATATTCACCAAATCCCAACTTTTTTAATGCTTCGTACATAAGAGGTTTTCCCATTTTTTCTGCAATGAAAGACATTCCTATATTTGCAGATCGTTCAATAATATTAGACATAGATTGAGATCCTGGATACCTATTATCTGCATTTCTTATTGTAAAAGGACCAACTTTTATTGGTTTTTTATCGTTATATCGAGTATTCACAGTAATTTCTCCTTCTTCAAGTGCTGCTGCCATTACAAGAGGTTTCATAACCGATCCTGGCTCATAAATTTCCATCACCGGTTTATTTATATACACCCGTGGACCCATAACATTTTTAAACCAATAAAACTTATCATATGCACCTCTTTTTGCTGCTTTTTCAAAGGTATCAAATTTCACAGGTACAAATTCTCCTTTCATGTTTTTTTGTTCCAAAGGAGTTGTTTTATGAATATTTTTAACATCTTTTTTTTCTACTTTTTGTCGCTCATACACTTCTCCATAAAAATTTGGGTTGAAACGAGGACTATTTGCCATTGCCAATATTTCTCCATTTTTTGGATCTATTACAATTATCTGTCCAGAATCTGCTTCAAACTCTACCACTCGCCTATCTAAAATTTCTTCCATTTTTTTCTGCAATGTTCTGTCTATTGTTAATATAACATTTGCTCCATCGGTTACTTTTCCACTGTCATCTTTCGATATCCCAATAGCATTTCCTTTCACATCTCTTGCTGTTGAAAGAATTCCATCTTCTCCTTTTAAAATTCTATCAAGACTTCGCTCTATTCCATATTGTCCTTCTGCATCACTATTTACAAATCCAATTACTTGAGCTGCTAAATCATTTTCTGGATAATATCGAACAGGAACTTCTTCAAACCCTACTCCAGAAAAAGGTGATTTTTTAGGCTCTATAAGTGAAGAGACATCGAGTCCTGCTGTTTTATATTTTCTATATTCCGCATTATAGATTGCTAAACTTTGACTATAGAGTTCATTATATTGATCTATAAGAATTTTTATTTTTTTTACCTGATCTGGATATACTCGAGTCATAACAGGAATATATCCCCGTCTTGTTGAATAGAGTTTTTTTTCAATTTTTTTTGCATCACCTCCAAAAGCACTGGCAAGTGCTGATGAAATTTGAGATCGTGCAACATCGGTAAGACCAATAAGATTTATATATATTTCTTGTTTTTCTGTTGAAACACTAAGACTGGGAATGTTTTGCGATTCAAGAGAAAGCAAAATATCATGACTGACATTTGTTGCCCAAATCATGTTCTCTCTTTTATATAAAAAATTTTTTAAAAGATTTTCTTGAAACTTTTTTTTTGCTTCTTCATATTTTGGTATTTTTTCTTTTAAAATATCTTCTTCATCAGTTCCTGTTATTGTTATAACACTTCCTTTTGGACATTTTTTTGCATCTTTTTCACATTCTGAAAATTTCTCTTTGGTATATAAAATATTTGTTAAATGCTCGGCAACCAAAGGAAAATCTTCTGGACTCACTCCATATTTATTTTTATTTTTATCTAAACCAGAACGAGCATCGAAAAAAACTGTATATAATGTTGTATTTAAAGCGACTGGAGCAATTTCATTTGTTTTTAAATCTTGTACAAAAATCCCTCCTCGTCGTGCGGCAATAGAAATGGAAGCATTTCTAATATTATACGCTTTTTCTTTCAATTCTTGACCATGAGTTATTTGAAGAGAAAAAAGTTTCCATAAAACAAAAGAAAAACCAATACAAAAAAAGAGCACAAGAAAAATAAGCCGAATAGATTCAAGAGAAAATTTTGAAGATGATGTATTTCTTCGAGATATCATGAGAAAAAAATGGAATAAAATTCTTTTTCATAGAGATGACTATAGTATAAAAAAAAAGGAGAAAATATAAAAGAGATAGATTATTTCAAAAAATTATTTTTATTCTTCTATCCATAAAATTCGTTTGAGACTCATAGTAATTTCTTTTTCTTCATCATATGAATAGGCAAGCAATGCCATAAATTCTAATTTTTTCCATTTCATTTCTTTCAATTCATAGGGCTGAATTCTAAACATTGACTTTATTTCTGGAGTTTTTTGATATGAAATTTTTAATGCTCTATTTTGCTTAATTGCTTTTGTAAATATTTCTATTTTGTTTTCTTCATTCAATATTTTTTCTGAAAGATGATAATGAAATCGAGAAAAAAAATGAGTAATTCTCCAATCCATTTTTATATCAGATTTTA
>CAMZLA010000021.1 GCA_947311665.1 uncultured Candidatus Altimarinota bacterium
AAAAAAAGCTCAGTTTAAAAAAATATAAACTGAGCTTTTTAATTATTTAGTTTTTCTTTCCATTTCGTTTTCGCTCTGTTTCCGTTAGCCATCGTTTTCGCAATCGAATATTCAGTGGAGTAATTTCAACAAATTCTGTTGCATCGATATATTCAAGAGCAATTTCCAAAGACATTGGAAGTGGTGGAGTAAGATTTATTGCATCGTCTTTTCCACTAGCTCGAACATTTGTAAGTTTTTTTGCTCGAATAGGGTTTACAACAAGGTCTGTTCCTTGGTTATGTTCTCCAATAATCATTCCTTCATATACTTTTGTATTTGCTCCGATGAATAATGGTCCTCTATCTTGAAGTCCAAATAATCCAAAGGCAACAGCTTCTCCAGAAACCATAGAAATAAGAGATCCCACTTGTCGTTTTTCAATTGGTCCTAAAAATTTTACATATTTTTCAAATGAATGAAACATTGTCCCTTCTCCTTTTGTTAAAACAATAAAGACTCCTCGAAATCCTAAAAGTCCTCGAGTCGGAACAAGAAAACTCATTGTTGTAATCCCTTCATCTGTTTTCATGTCTGTCATTTCCCCTTTTCTTTTTGAAAGTGCTTCAATAATTGATCCTGACATTGCATCTGGAACAGTAACAAGAACCGATTCTAATGGTTCAGATTTCACACCATCAATCTCTTTTATTACAACTTCTGGTTGTGAAACCTGAAGTTCAAAACCTTCTCGACGCATATCTTCAATAAGAACTGCAAGATGCATTTCTCCTCGTCCAAATACTTTAAAAGCATCTCCTTCACTTGGAAATTCAACTTTTAGCCCTACATTTGTTTCAAGCTCTCGTTCTAGTCGTTCTCGAATATTTCGAGATGTTACAAATTTCCCTTCTCGTCCAGCAAGAGGAGAATCGTTTACCATAAATTCCATAGAAAGTGCTGGTGGATCTACTGAAATAGCAGGAAGTGGCTCTCTATTTTCATCTGCAGTAACAGTTTCTCCAACAAAAATATCTGCAATTCCTGCAAGAGCAATAACATCTCCTCCAACTCCTTCTGCAACTTCTAATCGTTCAAGTCCTTTAAAAGAAAAAACTTGAGAAATTTTTCCTTTTCTCTTATTCCCATCGTTATCAATAATGGTCAAAGTTTGTCCCTTTTTTACTGTTCCAGAAGTAACTCGTCCAACAGCAATTCTTCCAAGAAATGAATCGTATGAAAGTGTTGCCGGTTGAAAAGTAAATGGTTCATCAAGTCGAGGATTTACAGCAGGAACTTCCGAAAGAATCCAATCGAGCATTGGAGTAATATCTTTTTGTTCATCTTCTGGATCCATTACCGCTACTCCATCTCGAGCAACAGCATAAATAACTGGAAAATCAAGTTGTTCATCAGTTGCTCCAAGTTGAGAAAACAAGTCAAACACTTCATCTACAACTTCTTCACATCGAGCTGATGGTTTATCAATTTTATTTACCACAAGCATTACTTTCAATCCTAATTCCAGAGATTTTTGTAATACAAATTTTGTTTGAGGCATTGGTCCTTCATAAGCATCTACAACAAGAAGTGTTGCATCTACTGTTCGAAGCATTCGTTCTACTTCAGATCCAAAATCGGCATGTCCAGGAGTATCAATAATATTGATTTTTGTTCCTTTATATTCAATAGCCGTATTTTTTGCATAAATTGTTATACCTCGTTCTTTTTCTTGATCATTACTATCCATTACTCGTTCTTGTACTTCTGCATGTGCATCAAAAGTATTACTTCCTCGCAAAAGTGCGTCTACAAGAGTTGTCTTCCCATGATCTACATGGGCAATAATTGCAACATTTCTAATTTCCATTTCAGTAGCCATAAATATATTTATTATAAAAAATCTTTAAAATCTTTTTGATTATAGAGAGACACAGCTATTATGAAAAGAGAATTTAATGTTTTTTTATTCAAAAGTTTTTGATTCTTGATTTTTCTAGAAAAATTTGGCAGTATAGAAAAGCGAAAAAATCACATGTTTTAGATTTTATACATTTCATATTATTTATATTATGGCTCAAAAAAAGAAAAAAATATTTTTATCAGGAATTGGAGGAAGTGGAATGAGTGCATTGGCACGATATCATATTGCTGAAGGAAATGAAGTTTTTGGAAGTGACATCAGCAAAAATGAACGAACAAAAAAACTTGAAGATGAAGGAGTAACAATTTTCTATGAACAAAAAGCAGAAAATATTACAGAAAATAATTTTGATGAATTCATTTATACTGAAGCTATTGAAAAAACAAATCTTGAATTTTTAGCTGCAAAAAAACAAAATATTCCTTCAAAAAAATATTTTGAAGCATTGGGTGAAATATCTAAAAATCATTATACTATTGCTGTCTCTGGAACTCATGGAAAATCTTCTACTGTTGCAATGCTTGCAACTATTTTACGAGATGCGGGAAATGAAGTAACGGCATTGGTTGGTGCAGATATTCATGATTGGGGAGGAGTAAATTTTTTAAAAGCAAATGTTGGAGCGAGTGAAGGAATGCCAACAAAAAACTTTTTAGTATTGGAAGCATGTGAATATAGAGATTCTTTTCTTAATATTGAACCCAATAGTATTATTGTTACCAATACTGAACTTGATCATCTCGATTATTTTAAAAATGAAGAACAATATTTTGAAAGTTTTCAAAAATTTCTTTCTAAACTTCCTCAATTTGGATCATTTATTTCCTTTTTAAAAGGGGAAAATATTATGAAAATTTTACCAGCAAATTTTCATCCACGAAAATTTGCTGTTGAAGAATCTCAAGCCGATGTTCCGACATTGCAGGTTATGGGGAATTTTCAAAAACTGAATGCTGCTTGCGCTCTAGAAGCAGCAAAAGCATATAAAGTTGATGAAAAAGTTGCGATTAAATCTCTTGAACAATTTAAAGGGCTTGCTCGTCGGTTTGATATTAAAGGGGAAAAAAATAACATTCTTGTTGTTGATGATTATGCTCATCATCCTACATCATTAAAAATGTCTATTCATTCGGCAAGAGAATATATAAAAACAAATAAAAGAAAAAAATTATGGGTTATTTTTCAGCCTCATCAGGTCTCACGAACTCTAGCATTTTATGATGAATTTGTATCTGCGTTTAAAGAAGCCGATGAAGTTTTAATTCCTAATGTATATGAAGCACGAGATACTGCATCTGATATTTCAAAATTTGATATAGAACAATTTGCACTTGATATTGAAAAACATATTACAGAACTTGAAAAGAAAAAGTCTAATGTTTGGGGACGAGGAACACGAAAAAGAGGAGAAATATTTTACAAAAAACAAGCCAGATATACCAAAGACTTTGCAACAACATTAGAGATATTAGATGATTATGCATATGATGGAGATGTTATTTTATGCATTGGAGCAGGAAATATTCATGAAATATCTCAACAATTTTTAGATAGTTAAATTTTTTATGAATAGAAAATATCAAATTTTACAGGCTGTAATAGAACTTTTTGTTTCCACTTCTCATCCAGTGGGAAGTAAAGTTTTAAAAGATTCGAGTAATATAGCATTATCTCCTGCAACATTAAGAAATGAAATGTCTAAACTTGAAAAAGATGGACTTCTTACCCAATCGCATATTTCTGGAGGACGAGTTCCAACTGCAAAAGGATACCGTTTTTTTGTTGATGATTTAGAAATTCCTGAACAAACAGAAGAAAATTTACGAAAAGAATTTAAAAATACAGCATTTACATATTTCAAAGAAAAACAAGCCGATCAAAATTTATATGATATTGTTTCCATTCTATCAAAACTTACTCCCAATATTGCATTTGCAACTATTCCATCGGCTGAAAAAATGTTTTTTTTAGGAGTTTCGCAAATGGTAATGCAGAGTGAATTTTCTTCTGGAAATGATATGAGTGGAGTATTTAGAGTATTGGAAGAAGATTTATATGATTTTTTATATTCATTAGATTTACAAAAAGATATAGAACTTTTTATTGGAAATGAAAATATTTTACCAGAAATTGATTCATGTTCTTTGCTTGTTTCAAAAGGAGAAATGATGAATGAAACTGCTTTTTTTGGGATTTTAGGACCAATGAGAATGGATTACCCAAAAAATATTATTGCCATGCAAGAAGCACAAAAATTATTTTTACAAATAGAAAAATAAATGCATCAATAAACGAAGAATTATGTGGAATTATATTCAAGAAACAAAAAATTGGCTTAAAATTCATCAAAATGGGGTGATTATTATTACTGGACCAACTGCTAGTGGAAAAACAGGAATATCTATATCTCTTGCAAAAGAAATAAATGGAGAAATTATCAATGCAGATTCTCGACAAATATATAAAGATTTATCAATTTCTACCGCTGCTCCAACTGATGAAGAAAAAGAAAATATTCCTCATCATCTTTTTGAATATATTTCACCAGAAAAAACATATAATGTTTCGCAGTGGAGAGATGATTGTTTAAAGAAAATAAGAGAAATTCATGCACGAAAAAAAATACCAATTTTATGCGGTGGAACAGGGCTTTGGATTAATGCTCTTACAAAAAATTTTTCACTTGGTGTAAAACCAAATGAACTATTTCGAGCAAAAATGAATAATTTTTCTACTCAAGAACTTTTTGAAAAACTCCAACAAAAAGATGAAAATCAAGCAAAAATTTTAGGAAAAAATAATAGAAAATATATCATTAGAGCATTGGAAATTTGTGAAGCAAAAGGAAACAAATCAAACTTTGCAATAGAACAAAAACCAGAATTTCCATTTTTTTTCATCGGGACAACATGGAAACGAAAGAAACTCTATGACCGAATAAATCAAAGAAATGAGATAATGATAGAAAATGGATTTTTAGAAGAAATTAAAATTTTTCAAAAAAAATATTTAGAAACCCCAAAATATGATAGCGGATTTATTGCCCATGGAGTGCCAGAAGCATTGCAATATTTAAATGATGAAATTTCTCTCGAAGAAATGAAAGATAAAATGAAACAGCATACCAGAAATTATGCAAAACGCCAGCTTACATGGTGGAGAAAAGATGAACGAGTCCCTTTTCTTGACATGGAAACTGGCGAAAAAATAAGCATTAAAAATAAAGAATATTAGTATTGCAAATTTTCTTACACAAGAAAACTATATTTATCAACAATTCTTTCATCTTCAGTCGTAACACGAGGACCATGCTCAAGTGCATGAATTATTTTTGCTACCAATTTTTTTGGATCATCATCATAAAAAACTCTTCCTCCTTCTTCTCTATTTGCCTGTTTAATAATATTTTTTATATGCTGAGAAATCCCTGTTGTACTTGTGAGAACTCCCACATATCGACCTTCATCAAAAGCAACAGAAAATTCATTAAGAGTCCCCATTCCTCCTCCCAAAACAATAATTGCATCACTAAATCGAATATTTGCAATATCTCGATACATTAATCCCTGCCCCGTATATAAAATCATATCATATGGATCGACAGGAGAAGAAAATTTATCGATATGTTCTTTTCGAGAAAAAGCAGGAGAAACTCCCATAACAAACCCTCCTTCTTTTTTTGCAGCAATAGCCGCATCATTTGGCAATCCTGGACATGCTCCATTTAATAGAATATTTCCAGATTTTGCAATTTCTGCCCCAATTTTCATTGCCAGCTCAGTATTTTCTTTTTGTACAATAGAAGGTCCTTGAGCAGATCCCATAACTCCAATTCTATGCTTGTGTGAAAAAGGTGTTTTTAAAAAATTTTCAGATAATTTTGACATAAATAATAATATATTTAAAGAATAAAAGTTCTTATAATTATATCAAAGAGAAAGTAAAACTTCAACAGAATATCAAAAAAATATATACCCTCACGATAGTGCAGAGTATATATTTTTTATTTTTTTATTTTTTTAATACTTCTTTCAATTTTTCTTCATCACCAGCAAATGGACCGATGAGAGCCATGCTCAATTTTTCTTTTATAAATAATCGCTGAGCAACGGCAAAAACTTCATCGGCTGTTACTTTTTCAATAGCAGCAAAATATTCATCTATTGTTTTAATATCATTTTGTAACAAACTTTGTGTTCCCAAAAAACTGGCAACTTCTTCACTATCCTCCATTCTCAATGTAATTTTTCCTTTTAAAAAATTTTTTGCCCGTTCCACTTCTTCATCTGTTGGTTTTTCTTTTGTAATTTTTTCATATTCTTCTTTTATCGCTTCAATTGCATCATAAATCCCTGAAATAGAAACCCCTGCTCGTGTAGAAAAAATTCCGCAATCGGTATATCTATCAGATGATGATGAAATAGAATAGCATAATCCTTTTGCTTCTCGTACATTTAAAAACATTCGAGACGACATATTTCCTCCCAAAAGAATTGCTAAAATACTTTCTGCATATTTATCTGCATCAGAATAATCGAGTCCAGGATATCCCATAACAAGATGAGCTTGTTCTGTTTGTTTATTTCTGATGTGAATATTTCCTGTTTCTGTATTATCCCAAGAAAAAGGAATAGCTTCTTTCGATTTTGTAGAATTTTCAAAATTAAAATATGACTCTGTTAGCTGTGCCGATTCATCAGATGAAATATTCCCAGAAGCAATAATCACGATGTTTTCTGGAGTATAAAGTTTTCGTTTATATTCTTTAAAATCTTCACTCTGCACTCCTTTTATCAATTCATCAGTCCCAATTTGGTCTTTTGCCATGGGATGATTTCCAAACATCAATTCTTCAAAATCCCAACCAATTTTATAAATTGGCATATCTTCATACATATTTTTTTCTTCCAAAATAACTCCTCGCTCTTTTTCAATTTCTTCTTGCTCAAATTTTGAATGCAATAACATATCCGATAAAACATCGAATGCAAATTCTTTTTTTTCACTGGCTACTTTTACATAATATCCAACATATTCTTTTCCAGTAAATGCATTGAAATCTCCCCCAACTCCATCGATTGCTTCGGAAACTTGTCGTGCATTTTCATATTTTTTTGCTCCTTTAAAAAACATATGTTCTTGAAAATGAGCAATCCCTCGTTCTTTTTCTGTTTCATATCGACTTCCTGCTCCTACTAAAATAAGCAATGTAATCGCTTTTGTTGCTTCTGATGAAGCCGTAATAAGCCGTAATCCATTTTCAAATTTCTTTTGTGTAAACATAATTTTTTTATATATTAAATTTTTTTATAATTTTTTCTCTATATTATAAAAAAAAAGAGAGATGATAGCAAAGTTTTTTTCTATGTATGAAAAATAAATTATAGTATAGTAAGTGTAAAAAAATATTATGAAAATTTTAAACAATATGTCATGAACAAAAATTTAGTATGGGGAGGAACAATGGCAATAGTAGGAATTTCTATGTTTATTTTTGCCGCACAAGATACTCTTTTTACAAATACACCAAAAGCAACTCCCACTCCACAAATTTTTTCATCGGAAAAACCAACTATTCTTCCAACACCACAAATTTCTATATCGGAAAAAATTTCTGAAGCAAAAAAACTTATGGGAAATGGACTTTTTCAAGAGGCTATTACTCTTCTTGCCGATGAAAAAAAAAATAGTACTGTTCTCAATATTCTCATTGAAGCAAATATAGAACAAAAACAATATGACGAAGCAGAAAAAAACATTCAAGAATTATTGCAAATAAATAAAACAGAAAAAAACATTTCTGGGTATATAAGAATTTTACTCTTAAAAGGAGAAGTGAAAAATGCAGAAAGCCTTCTTTCTCAACTCTCAAAAGGAAAAGAAAAAACTTTTTATCAACTCATCATTTCCATAACAAAAGATGAACATGAAAAAGCAAAAAAATATGCAACACAACTCTTGCAATATGATGAATATAAAAATATTGCCAATGTTTTTCTCGATGTTTATAAAACATATGAAAGTTTTCGAGATGGAAG
>CAMZLA010000022.1 GCA_947311665.1 uncultured Candidatus Altimarinota bacterium
AAGCTCCAACAATGAATGCTGATGAAATTCTTATTGTGAACCAAAGTGGAAGAGGGGACAAAGATATTTTTATTATTGCCGATGCTTTAGCCGATGAGAATTGGTTTGAGTTTTTACGACGAAAAGCAAAGGCTTATTTTTTAGGGAAATAAAATAAAAAAAAATTATTAGCCAGAGTTGAAAAAAAATTTCACAAAAACTCTCACCTAAAATATTTATTTTTAGGTGAGATTTTTTGTGTTGGTGGGGGAAATATAATTATTTTTTCAAGTTTTTAATTTCTTGATTTACCATTCTTACTGTTTTTTTAATTTTATCCTTTATCTTATTTATTTCTTCAAAAAATAAATCTTGAAAATTAATATGCTTCTCTATTATTTCTTCTTTTTTAGAATTTATCTCATCTTTAATATTATCTAATTCATAGATTCCCTCTTGTAATAGACTTAAATCATTAGAGTTTGTATTATTAAAATTTTCTAGTATCTCTTTTATTGATTCATTTATCTCTCTCCTTTTTGTATTGAGCAAAATCAAAGAATCGTCTATATTATTTATATACTCAAGTTGTTCAACATATTGTTTAGCCTTTTCTTTTTCGTCTTCTGAAAGATCTTCTTTATCGTCTTTTGAAAGATCTTCTTTATCTATTTTTTTTAAATTGTTTGGAAGATTATCATAAATTAAAGGATAGTCATTTTCCAATAGACTTAGAGGGGTATTTTCATCATATAGGGGATTTAATTGAAGGCAAAGAGTCTGGAGAAATAATGTCTCTGAGTTTGAACTTTCTTCTTCTATGGTTTTATATGTTTTATATCTTTTATTAAGTCCTTCTTGAATTGCTTTATCTATTATCTCTTTATTATCTTCTAATGCAACTATTGAATTCTCATCTATTTCATTATCATTACCATTTTTACATTCTCCGTATACATATTCAATATATCCGAGTTTAATGCTTCTTAATTTAGTTAATATTTTTTTATTGATATCTTGAATTTTTTCTTTCTCTAGATACCTCTCTTCATTAATATTTACTTTCATACAAATTGTGGTAAGATTATATATAGGCTATCATGAAAAAATAGATAGTCAAGTTTTTTTAAGTTTTCATTTTCAAGTTTCAATTTTTTTCAAAAAATCATTTTCATTCAATATTTCTATTCCCAGTTTTTCTGCTTTTGTTTTTTTGCTTCCTGCTTTTTCTCCACAAACACAAAAATTTGTTTTTTTTGAAAGAGAGCTGGAAACTTTTCCTCCATTTTTTTCTACCATTTCACTCGCTTCATCTCGTGAAAATTGTGTGAGTTTTCCTGTGAATACAAATGTTTTATTTGTAAATTTTAGTGTTTTATTTTCTCCATTTTCTCCATTTTCTCCATTTTTCACATTGCTCCCATTATTTTCATTGGTTTTTTCTGGTGTGTTCAATTTTTTTTGCAACTGATGAATAATATGACTATTTTTTTTGAAAAATTCTGGAATAATTTTTGCTGTTTTTTCTCCAATATCATCAATTTCTAACAAAGTTTCTTCTGTTGCATTCATCAGTTGAGCAAAGTTTTTATAATTTTTTGCTAAAATTTTTGCTGTTCCAGCCCCAACAAAAGGAATTCCCAATGCATTGATAACTCTCCAAAAATCTTGTGTTTTACTTTTTTCAATAGCAGAAAATAAATTTTTTACAGATTTTTCTTTAAAATTCCCAATTTCATATAAATCGTTTTCTTCTAAAAAATAAATATCGGCAAGGGTTTTTACCAATTTTTTTTCTATGAGAGCATTGCACACTTCTGTTCCAAGCCCTGTAATATTCATCGCTTTTTTGCTAGCAAAATGTTTGAGTTTTGCTTGTAAAATTTTTTTACAATTTTCATTACTGCATCGCAATGCCACTTCTCCATTTTTTTTAACAACATCGTTTCCACATTCTGGACATTGTGTAGGGATAAAAATTTTTTTTTCTATTCCTGTTCGTTTTTCTGGAAAACATTGTAAAATTTTTGGAATAACATCTCCCGACCGTTCAAGTAAAATTTCATCACCTATCATCAATCCTTTTTCTTCAATATTATCACTATTGTGCAGTGTTGCACGAGAAACAATTACTCCTTCAATATTCACTGGTTTGATATATGCCACAGGAGTGAGAACTCCTGTTCGTCCCACTTGCCATTCTACTTTTTCTAAAATGGTTGTTACTTTAATTGCAGGAAATTTCCATGCTGTTGCCCATCGAGGATGATGAGCGGTTGTCCCAATTTTTTTTCTGAGTTGATAATTGTTTATTTTTACTACTGCTCCATCGATATCAAAATTGAAATCTGTTCGCATTTTTTCAATTTTTTCAATAGCTTCAAAAACCTCTTCAATAGAATTACATTCAAAATATTGTGTACAATGTGGAATATTTTTTTCATTAAACAATTGCAATGTTTCTGCATATGTCTCTATATGTAATTCATTAATATTTTTTTCAAGAGGTATTTCATAGAAAAAAATAGAAAGTTTTCTTTTTTTTGTAACCGATGAATCAATCTGTCGTAAACTTCCAGCAGCTGCGTTTCTTGGGTTAGAAAATTCTTTTTTCCCTTCTTCAATCATTTTCTGGTTAAGAGTTTTAAAATCAGATTTTTTCATTACCACTTCACCTCTCACTTCAAATTCATCCGATGAAATTTTTATAGAATTTTTATTTTTTTTAAGAGATGCTATTGTTTTTATATTTTCTGTTACATTTTCCCCACTTTCTCCATCTCCTCGAGTTATTGCTCTTTTCAGTTTCCCTTTTTCATATACACAAGAAATTCCTAATCCATCAAATTTTGGTTCTACAATATATATTGTTTCATCTTTTCTTTTCTTTTGTTTTCTTTTCTTTTGTTTTTTTTCTTCATTTGAAAACAAAGAAATTTCTTCTTTTTCCAATATTTTTTTCCATCGTTTTTCCCATTCTTTGAGTTCTGTTTTTGTAAAACAATTTCCCAAAGAAATCATGGGAACAATATGTTTTTCTTTTTGTAATGAATAATTTTTTGGTGAATATATTTTTTGTGTAGGAGAATTTTCTGTAATGAGTTCTGGATATTTTTCTTCCCATTTTTTCAATAAATGAAACAATTCATCAAATTCACTGTCTGAAATTTTTGGTTCATTTTTCTCATAATAGAGCTGAGAATGATGAGAAATTTCTCTTCGTAATATTTCAATGTTTTTTTTAATATCACTTTTTTTTGTGAAATTGAAAAAATGAGATACTGATGAAAGAGACGAAAAAAGAGAAAGCATGACAATAACAATAAAACAATAAAACAAAACACTATGAAAATATTAATGAAATAATAATATTTTTTTTATTCAGGAAGTTCCAATGCTTCAACTGTTAAAATTGAGTTTCCTGCAATACCTTGCAAATCTCCATAAAATCCTGAAGTGTTCATCATTACTCGTTCGAGTTGTTTTTCTCGTTTATTCCAATGTTTTTGAAATGCTCGTTTTTCTGCATCGAGATCTGTTTTCATAGTGGAAAAAGCATCTACAATATTTTCTATTCTATTTTTAAATTGTGGAGATGAAAGATATTCATAGAGCATATTCATTTTTTCATCTTTTCCTTGCAGGCTTGTTTTTACTCCACCAATTTCTAGAACATGAAATCGCAAAAGATTTACGAGAGAAAGAACAAAAGAATATCCTACCACCCAAACTCCATTTCTCAATTCATATTGTTCTACTCCTTCTGGCAATGTTTTTGAAACAAGAATAGAAATATCTGCTCCTAAATTTGCCTGATCATCTTTCAGTTTTTGTATCCAACTTTCTGTCCAACTTTTTGTATTTTTCGATTCCCATAAAATAATTCCTGATTTTTGTCCGAGATTATTTTTTACAGTTTGAATAATATCTGCTCCACGAATTCCCGTTGGAACATCTTCAATAGAATCGAGAGGGAATTGTGCTCTGAGCATATCTCGTAAATCGTCTTCTTGAACATCTCCTTGAATTTGCATAGAACCTTGCTCTGCTCTTCTCTGTGCATCGTCTAAACTTTTTTTCAGCTGTTCCATTTGCTTATCTTTTTCTAGTAATTTTAGCCGATGTTCTTCTGTTATATTTTTTTTAAGGTTTTCTTCAATATTAATTTTTTCTTGTAGAATTTTTTCTTGTAATTTTTTCTCCATTTCCAATTCAATATTTCGAGATTTTTCTTCAAGTTCTCGTTCTTTTTTTAAAAAATCTAATTCTTTTTGTTGAGACTCTAAAAGTTTTTTTTTGTTTTCATTATTTTGAGTTTCTAAATCTTTCATTTTTAAAGAAAATTCTTCTTTTGAACGCTCTATAGCAATGCGTTGTGCTTTTTCCCACAATTGCATTTTTTCTTGTTGAAGGTTCTTTTCATATTTTTCTTTTGCATGTTGTTCTGCTTGCTTTTTCTCTTCTTCCAGTTTTCTTTTTTCTTTTTCCCATTTTTCTTGTTGTGCATTCATATCTTGTTTCATTTTTTGTTCGAGGTCTTTTTGAAATTCATCAGAAAGAGAGAACTGATGAGAACATTTTGGGCATGTTATTGCAGAAGAAAAATTCATAAAACAAAAAATAAAATATTATATAAAAAATATATTTATATTATAGAAAGAAATTTTAAATATTGCCATGTAATATTGGCTAGATAAAAAATATGAGGAAATATTTTTCACTTCGACAAGCTCACTTCGACAAGCTCAGTGTCCGTTTATAATTTTACTATATTTTTTTTATATATTTTTTGCTAGAGTCTCTATAAAAAATTTTTATAGAGATTTATATGAAATGTTCATTTACAAAGCGAGAGCCTTTACCTTGGGGAACGCTTATTGGGAAAGTTTTTATTGATGGAATTAAACTTGATATTTTTTCAAATTATGGGTTAGATATTCAAGATGAAGATGATGAATTGTGGAATGATAAAAAAGTATTAGATTTAAATGGAAATTATTTAGGCTTGAAGCATACATGTGTTGAATTGGTGAGAAGATATTTATATTTTAAAACAGGAAGAAATTTTGCAAAAATTTGGAACAATGGACATGCAAAAGATTGGTATTTGCATGCAGCAGAAATGGGGTTGGAGAGAATTGTAAAAGTTGAAGATTTAGAAATTGGAGATTTGCTCTGTTTTGATGGAGGAAAAGGATTTGGGCATATTGGGTTTGTACGAAATATTGATGAAAAAAATGTTTATATTACTCATCAGAATGTGGCACAAAATGAAGATGATTTATGTCATGAGTTGCCAAAAAAAAACATGAATTTTGACAATTATATTTTTCAAGGAGGGTTACGAATTCCTAAATGTGAATGTCTAGAGATAAAAAAATAGGAAATATTTTCTTTAATATAAAAATCCAAAAATCCATAATGGTATTGTTTTTCCATGACCAATTTCAATATCATCACAGGCAATATATCCATTTTCAATATTTGAGATTTGTGTCATTTTTTTATTTTTTCCTCCAACCTCAATCGTATACATATCTTCAATAAGAAAATCTCCTTTTTCAGGAGCAGAAATATGATGTTCAAAGTCTAGAATGCTATGAAAAAAAGTTTCTCTTATTGTTCCTTTATTTGGCTTTGTAAGGAAGAGAAGATTCGGATTATGAAGAAATATCTTTTCTATTTTTTTCATTGAAGAAATCCCTTTCCCTTTTTTTTCTAAGTTTCGTAATAATCCAGATTTTACTAAATATTCTAAATAATTTTTTAATGTTCGTTCATCTCCAATATCTACACAATTTTTTAGTTTTTTAAAATCTGGTGTATATGGAACCATTTCTGATAGTGCTGTTAATAAATTTTTTATTTTTCGTAGAGATCGTCCATTTAAAACAGGGTAAACAGATGGAATATCTTTTTCAATTGTAGTATGAATATTCTGTTCTAGTGTTATATAAAATAAATCTATATTGTTTTTATATTCTAGAAAATATGGATAATATCCATATTTAAGATATTTTTTAAAAAGAGGAAGAATTTTTTCTCCATTTTTTTCTATTTTTTTTATAATTTCTTGAGAATTTTCAACATGAGAAGAAATAATATTTTTTAGGGAAAGAGGTTGAAATTTTTCAATATTTTGAATTTCTAAAAATTCACGAAAACTCATTCCTTGCATTGTATATACAATAGCACGCCGAGATAAATCAAATGTTCCTTTATAAATTTCAAGAGCACTACTACCAGATGCAATAATTTGTAATGTTGGAAAGCTATCAGAAATACTTTTAAGTTCTTGAGACCAATTTTCATATGTATGTATTTCATCTATACATAATAATTTTCCTCCATTTTTTTCAAATTCTTCTGCTATTTCATAAATTGAATATTTTCTTGTTGTAAAATGATCGGCTTGAAAATAGAGTGATTTATGAGAATTTTTCCCATATTTTTTCTCAATATATTGTAATAATATTGTTGTTTTCCCTATTCCTCTTGGTCCGATAAGAATAGATATTTGTGATGAAAAATCATATTTTTTTAAAAAATATCGTTCATATTTTATCTTTTTTTTAAGAAAAAATTGATGATGCGTTTGAAAAATCTCAGTAAGCATAATATATATTACAGGATTACAATCCTATTATATGTAAAAATCAGTAGTATTGCAATACTATTTAAAATAAGGAGTGCTAAAGCAACTCCCTATTTTATATTTTATTTCCCTATTTTTTAAATTTTCCTCTTTTTTTTATTTTGTGTTATCTCATTTTATCTTGATAAACATCTCGAAAATTCTGCTATTTGCACACAAGATTTTCCATTGGGGCAAAAAGGTTTTTCCCATTCAATTTCACAATCGTTTCGTGTAGCACATAGATTCGATGTTGTAATTTCTTCACATTTCAATGTTCCATTAAAAGAAATAATTTTCTCTTCTTTCAAATTCATATTGAGACCTTTCATCATTCCATGTGAAACACTATACATTTGCTCTCCAATTCTCACAAGTCGTTGAATTTTAGAATCTCTATCCCAGAAATTATTTGTAAATTTAGGGAAATGAGTTATTGCTCCTTGCAGAGTAAATCCTTTTTCAATATCAAAATGATATAAATATGCTCCTTGAAAAGTGTTTTTATATTTATCATATCTATGACTTGGTATGCATGGAATATCTTCACTTGTTGGAATGCAAGAAGTATCGTTATATGTTTGTGTGTTTATAAGAACTGGAAATCCAACGAGTTGTCGTTGAGCATCAAAAAATAATGATTTTGGATTTCGTAAAATATCACTTTCTGTTCCTCTATCTCCAATAACTGTTTTATGAATTTCTTTTGGATTTTCTAAGTCTGATACATCAAAAATAGAAATTTTCATTCCCATCAACATATCCCATGTCAATCTCTCTTTGTTTTCACTTTCAGGGTTTACTTCTTTTCCAAACCCAATGATATAATTTTCATCAATTGGATGGAGATAATCTGACCAACCAGGGATTTTTAATTCTCCTACAATTTGAGGATTTTCAGGATCCATATCAATTACAAACAGTGGATCGACAGATTTAAAAGTAACAACAAATCCTCGTTTTCCCATAAATCGAACAGATTTAATATTTTCTCCTTTTGCAATTCCTGTAATTTCTCCTGTTGTTTCTAAATTTTCATCTAATATAGAAACAATATTTTCTGAATTATTTCTTCCATTTCTCCAGTTTCCATTTCTATGCGTTGCAATTCTGAAATAATTATCATATTCACTCATAGAATATTGATTTAATACTCGACCATTTACTTTTCCTTTGGCTACAAAATTTATATTTTGTCCATCGATAGAAAATTTAAAAATTTTTGAAATATCTTCCCAATTCCACTGTGCCACTCCGTTTTCATCAGAAAAAACTTGTTGATTATCCGATTGAACGATATATAAATTTTCTGGAGAAGAATAAATATTATTTCCTGCTCCTAAAAAATTTTTCATAGAAATTTTTGTTTGCGGATTCTTAATATTTACCGCTGTAATGGTTGTAAGATTTGATGAAGAAAAATTTGGGAAATATGTAATATTTCCACATTTTGGTGCTACATCATATTTTTGATCTATGCTTCCATGAATATCTCGTAATATTGGTAACTGTAAATTTTCATCATATGTATTTACATATTTATTACTGATGAGATATAAAGTTTCGCCTACTCGACGAGAAGAAATTAAATTTCCATCTAATGAAACCGATCGAATTTGTTTTGGATTTTTTCTATCGGAAATATCAAAAATTCGTACTTCAATATTATTTCCTCCTCCATAATATGAAGATGAAGAAGGTTTTCGTATTATCATATTATTAAAATTATTATAATCATATGATCTATTTCCCAATGCAATTAAAATATCCTGCTCTAAAAATAATTCAGAAATATTCATTCCTTCTATTTCAATTTTTGCTTCTTCTTTCATTTCTCCTAAAGGATATGCTTTTACAATCCGAAGATCTGAACCTCGTGCATAAAAAATATGCGAACCATCATTTTTTATAATATCTGCTTCATCAACTCCTTTTTCTTGAATATTTGTTGTAGAAAAATCATTGCTAAATTTATCCTCCATAGAAATAGAATTTGTACCATCTTGAGGTGCTAAAGATTTTTGAAAATTTACTACTTCATTTCCTCCACTTGACTGTATAAGATCTATTTCTCCTTTAAACATTATTCTTCCGTTTTGTCGTTTTTGTGCTTTTTTCAATTGATCTTTCAATGTAAGACAATTTCCTATTTCTTGAGGTTCATCAGTTTCATAAATTTCGTTTCCTGTTTGCAATCTCCAAACAAGATCAGCCATCAATCCACGATTTATTGGTGTATTATTTCCACTGATGAGTTTTTTATTGAGAGCTTTTTCTTTTTCCAATGCTTCTAAATATTTTTGATACCATTCTCCATTATCTGTTTCATCAATATTTATTCCTTGGCTTAAAATTACTATTTTTGCAGCTTCTGCCAAATTTATTTCTTGATGAGGTTTAAACGTTCCATCAGAATATCCTTTTATAAATCCTGAATTATATGCATTACATATATATTCTGCAAACCAGTCTGATGAATTGACATCAGAAAAAATTTGTGAAATTTCTTTTATATCTGTTTTATTACATCGTTTTGTTGGGGCTTGTGCTGTTTTCATCAAAATTTTTGTAAACTCTGCACGAGAAATGTTTTGTTCTGGTCTATATTCTCGTGTTGGAATGTTTTGAGAAATAATACCTTTTTTTTGTAAATATTCAATTCCTTGAGTGTTTCCATCACCAGAGTCATATCCTTCAACAATTCCATTCATTTGTAAAAATTCAATCGCTTTTGTATCTTCTCGTCCTCCAGAATCGGAAAAAGACGCAAAAGAAATGTTTGCAACCGATGAACTGGCGAGAAGTACGGCAAAAAAAGTAATGCGCGAAAGCATAGAAAATGAATATTTCATGTTTTAAAATGGTAAAATGTTTTTATGTTACATCTATTGTAACGGATTTTTTTAAAAAATGCTTCACTTTTTTTGCTTTTTTTTAGGAATAGTGTAGAAAAGTATTTTTGATGATTATTTGTTCTTTTATTCTCTCTATTGTACAATAAAAAAGAACGAATATTGAAAAACTAAAAAACTGAAAAACAATAATAATTTTACTCTATAA
>CAMZLA010000023.1 GCA_947311665.1 uncultured Candidatus Altimarinota bacterium
ACTTCTATGAATCCAAAATATGAATCAGTAATGGGGCTTGAAATTCATGCTCGATTGAAATCGAATACAAAAATGTTTTGTTCATGTTCAAATGATACATGGAAAGCAGAACCAAACGAGCATACATGCCCTGTGTGTTGTGGGTTTCCTGGAGCATTACCAGTTGCAAATGAAGAAGCGGTATATTTGGGAAGAAAAATGGGAATGGCTTTGGGCTGTGAAGTGAAAAAATTTTCTAAATTTGATAGAAAATCATATTTTTACCCAGATTTACCATCAGGATTTCAAATTTCTCAAATGGATGAACCTGTTTGTGAACATGGAAATTTGCAAGTGGTAGTCGATGGGAAAAAAATGTCGTTTCGAATAAATAGATTGCATCTGGAAAATGATGCAGGAAAACTTACTCATCAATCAACTTCATCACTTGTCGATTGGAATAGAGCTGGTTCACCTTTGGCAGAAATGGTAACCGAAGCAGATTTTCGAACTCCAACAGAAGTTACTTCATTTTTAAAAGAATTGCAGAGAATTTTGCGGTTATTAGATATTTCTGATGCCGATATGGAAAAAGGAATGATGAGATGCGATGTAAATGTTTCTGTAAGACCAAAAGGACAAAAAGAATTTGGAACAAAAGTCGAGATGAAAAACATGAATTCATTCCGAAATATTGAACGAGCATTAGATTTTGAAATTACAAGACAAGTTGCGTTATATGAAAAAGGACTTGAAAATACTATTGTTCAAGAAACTCGTGGATTTAATGATGCAACTGGAAAAACAACTTCACAACGAACAAAAGAAGAAGCAATGGATTATCGATATTTTCCAGAACCAGATTTACCACCTCTCATCATTTCATCAGAAGAAATAGAACAAATGAAAAAAGAAATGGTTGAATTGCCTTCTGAAAAAATATTGAGATATATAAATGCTGGAATAGGGATTTTAGAAGCAGATGCGTTGGTTTCTAGTAAAGAATTTAATGAAAAATTTGAAGAAGTATCTTCATCGGTTTCAGATGTTAAAATTGCAAGTAACTGGATGCTTGGAGCTGTTTCAAAATATGTAAATGAACATAGTGATTATGATATAAATGATTTTGATACTGAAAATCTAATTCTTCTTATTCAACTTATTCAGTCGGGAAAAATTTCTAATAAAATAGCAAATCAAATTTTTGAAGAAATGATTTCTGAAAATAAAAATCCCAAAACAATTGTTGATGAAAAAGGATTGGCTCAAGAGTCTGATTCTGGAGCTATTGAAGAGATTTGTAAAGAAGTTTTGGCAGAAAAAGCTGATTTAGTAGAAGCATATAAAAATGGGAAAGATAAACTCTTTGGGGCTTTTGTTGGGCAGGTGATGAAAAAATCTAAAGGAAAAGCGAATCCACAAATGGTAAATGAAGTCTTGAAAAAATTACTTAAATAGTATAAAATTACTTTGAAATAAAATTTAACAAAAATCAAATATGTCAGCTACAAAAAAAATTGCAATTAATGGTTTCGGACGAATTGGACGAATGGTTACTCGAATTCTTCTAGAAAAATATAAAGGAAAATTTGATATCGTTGGAATTAATGATCTTACAAGTACCGATGCTCTTGCTCATCTTTTTGAATTTGATTCAACATATGGTCGATTTAATGGAACGGTAGAACAAAAAGGAGAAAATTTAGTAATTAATGGTGATGAAGTGAAAATTTTCTCAGAAAGAGATCCATCAAATCTTCCATGGAAAGATTTAGAAGTTGATGTTGTTCTTGAATGTACTGGAGTTTTTCGAACTCGAGAAGGAATGCAAAAGCATATCGATGCAGGAGCAAAAAAAGTTCTTCTTTCGGCACCTGCAAAAGATGAAATAGATTGTACTATTGTTTTAGGAGTAAACGATAATGATTATAATGCAGAAAAACATCATTTAATTTCAAATGCATCGTGTACTACCAATTGCCTTGCTCCTATTGCAAAAGTTTTAAATGATGAGTTTGGAATTGAACAAGGACTAATGACAACGGTTCATTCATATACAGGAGATCAACGATTATTAGATGCTCCACATAGAGATATGCGAAGATCACGAAGTGCATGTGAATCTATTATTCCAACAACAACAGGAGCAGCAAAAGCTGTTGCACTTGTTATTCCAGAAT
Source organism: uncultured Candidatus Altimarinota bacterium (assembly GCA_947311665.1). Classification (GTDB taxonomy): domain Bacteria; phylum Patescibacteriota; class Gracilibacteria; order CAIRYL01; family CAIRYL01; genus SZUA-1403. The sequence goes on from CAMZLA010000023.1 coordinate 2,160, forward strand.
TGGAAGGAAAGTTGAATGGAATGGCTATGCGAGTTCCAACTCCAACAGTTTCTGTTGTCGATTTAACAGTTCAGTTAGAAAAATCTGTAACAGCTATTGAGGTAAATGCTGCATTTAAAAAAGCATCTGAAAATGAAATGAAAGGAATTTTAGGACTCGAAACAAAACCTCTTGTTTCAAAAGATTTTCAAGGAGATTCTCATTCTTCAATTGTTGATGAATCGCTTACAATGTCTATGGAAAATGGTTTTGTTAAAGTAGTTTCTTGGTATGATAATGAATGGGGATATTCGAGCCGATTGGCTGACCTCGTGATGAAAATATAATTTAATTTAATTCATAATATATGAATGCATTACAAATTCGTGAAATTTTAATGAAAGTACAAAAAGAAATGAAATGTCCTTCATGTTCGGCAACTATAAATTCTAGTAATATTGGGATACATATAAACTCTCATGATTCTGATATCTGTGAATTGAAAATGGAATGCCAAGATTGTTCTTCTGTTTTTGGTGGGATTGCTCAGTTTTCAAATAAAGTTACAGAATTGGGGAAAAAATTGAATGCATCTTCTCGAATGAAAGGGAATGCAGAAATTGATGAATTTTCTTTTGAAGAGGTAACAAATATTAAAAATTCTTTAGGAAATATTAAAAGTTTTTCTGATGTTTTTTCAAAGAAAAAATAATGTTAAAAATTCTAAAATAAAATTTTATGAAACAAATCATTCTTCCTTTTGTTATAGGATCTCTATTCTTATTTTCAGGTTGCGAAACGGTAGATTCTTTTTTACAAATGAAAGATGATGCCATTGCTCAAGTTGAAGAGATAAAAAATAATATTGAAGAAATTCAAACAAATATTGAAGAAAAAAAACGACAGCTTGATGAAAAACTAGCGCAAATTGATGCTGCTCAAAAAGCTCTTTCTGATGTTTTTGGAACCAATGAAGAAAATAATGTAAAGACTACTGATGATATTGTTAAAAATGAAGAAATAGAAATAAGTGAGAAAAAAATTGAACAATTGAAAAAAGAGGCATTGTTTTTACGGCAAAAAATGCAAGAATTGGAATATGAAAAAAATGCAGAAAAAATAGAATTGCAAGATTTGGAAGAATTTTCTGTTGAATAATTTCCTGTTTAATCTTTTCAATACACAAGAAAATATTTGAAGAAATATGAAAAAACATGAAAAAATTTATAAAAAATAATAAAAAAAATAATGAATTACATTCGCCTTTATACTCTTTCTAAAAGAGAAGTTCTTCGATTTTTAAAAGTTTGGACTCAAACACTTTCTTCTCCAGTTATTATAGCTTTGCTCTATTTTGCTGTTTTTGGTGGAGCATTATCATCTCAAATAACAGATATTCCCGGAACATCATATCTGGCATTCATTTTACCAGGACTGATGATGATGCAAAGTACTGCAAATGCATATCAAAATCCTTCAAGTTCTTTGATTATTGCAAAATATCATGGAAATATTAAAGATTTATTGGTTGCTCCTTTTTCTGCAATGGAAAAAACATTGGGATATATTATTGGAGCAGTTATTCGTGGGTTGATAACGGCAACTATTATTGGTGTTGTTGGAGCTTTTTTTATAGAAAATTTTTCTATACATTCTTTTTCTTGGCTTTTCATCATCTTTTTTTTAGCAAATGCTATTTTTGGAATAATTGGTTCTTTGGCAGGATTATGGGCGAAATCATTTGATCAGTCTCAAGGAATTGCAAATTTTTTAATTATTCCTATGGGGTTTTTGGGAGGGGTTTTTTATTCTCTTGAAATGTTGCCAGCATGGGCTCAAACAATTTCTCATGTAAATCCTATGGTATATATGGTTGATGGTGCTCGATATGCTTTTTTTGGTGAAAGTAGTATTGATATTCTTACTTCATTTACTATTTTGATGATGATTACTATTATTTTATTTGTTTTGAATTATTTAGCTTTTCGTGTGAATTGGGGATTGAAAGAGTAATATTTCATCGTTTTATATACATATTGAATGAAGTTTTTTTTTTATATATCTATAGATTTTATTTCTCCTCTTCTCGCATATTCTGCCTTGAGAGAGAGATGTGATTTTTTATTTTTTTCTGGAACAAAAAGAGGGCGATATTCATTTATACCGCTTGATTCTTTTAATAAAAAAGAAATATATTCTGATGAAAAAAATAGTTTTGAAAATGTGAAAAAAGAATATGAAGAAATGAAGAAGAATTATAATTTCAATTCTTTAAAGAAATCAGGTTGGCATATTCCATATTCAGGAGGAATTAATTGTCTGTTTTCATATGATTATGCTCAAAACTTTGAAACAGATATTTGGATTTCTTCATCTGATGAAAAGTTATTGGCATATATTTCTTATAGTGATGTTTTTTTGGCTTTTGATCATGAAAAACAAAAATGTTTTATTGCTGGTTGGTGTATTGATGAAAAATATTTTTTACAATTTTCTCAAAAAATAGAAAAAATCTTACAAAAAAAATATTCTCAAGATGAAATAGTAAGAAAAAAATTACAAGAGAAACAAAAAACAAATGAAAGAAGTGAAAGAAGTGAGAAAAAAATATTCACACATTTTACAAATATTCTTTCAAAAAAAGAATATTTATTATCTTTTGAAAAAGCTCAGCAAGAAATGGTAAAAGGAAATAGTTTTCAAATAAATCTTTCACAAGGATTTACTGCATCTTCATCAGATGATGCTTTTGATATTTTTTGCCAAGCAGTAAAAAAAAATCCAGCCCCAATGATGGGGTTTTGTGAGTGGAATTCTACAACAAAAAAAGGAGAAAAAATAAATAAATCGATTATTTCATGTTCACCAGAACGATTATTTTCATTAGATATACACAATAAAATATTCACCCAGCCTATTGCAGGAACTCGACCTCGTGGAGAGTCAGAAAAAAAAGATAGATTTTTTGAACATCAGTTGAAAAATTCTGAAAAAGAAATTTCTGAACATTCTATGATTGTTGATTTGTTGCGAAATGATTTTGGGAAAATATCAGAATTTGGAAGTGTGAAAGTTGCCGATTTTGCACGACTAGAAAAATATGAAACGGTTATGCACCTTGTGAGTGATATTGAAGGATTTATTTCTAAAAATAAGACTGCTTTTGATGTGTTTCGGGCTATGTTTCCTGGTGGAACTATTACAGGGACTCCAAAAAGAGAAACTATGAAAATTTTACAAGATATAGAAAAACGAGACCGCTCGTTTTATTGCGGAAGCATGGGATATATTTCTTTTTTAGGAGAATCAGATTTTAATATTTTAATTCGTACATTGGAATATTTTAATGGGGAATTATATGGAAGAGCTGGAGGAGGACTTGTTTTTGGTGCCGATGGAGAGAGTGAATATGAAGAAAGTTTGAGCAAGTGGAAAGGAGTGGAGGGGGTATTTAGAGGGAGATGATTACAGCTTTGTAAAATAAAAAATAATTATTTTTTTATACATCGGTTAAATAAATATTTGAATGTTTAAAATTTTTTGTAGATGATTTTTTTGAGGAGATAAGATAATATAGAAGAAAAAGAATTTTAATTGATGGGATTTATGAAAAATAAAGAAGTTTTAGAAGCAATAAAAAAGTCAGTACTTGAAAATACTACATTAAACAAAATAGGGAATGTACGCAAAAATTGGATTCGAATAAAAGTAGGGGAAATTGCATATAACACAGCTCATTATGAAGTCATAATTCGAGATGAAATAATTTCGATAGAGCTTCATTTTGAAGATGCAAAAACTAAAGAAAAATTTCAACACGCTATTGCAATTGATTCAGAGAGATATGAGTGGTTTGCTTGGGCTGATGGAAGAAAAAATTGTAATGCAAAATCAATAAGATTGAAAAAAACATATAAAATGAAAGATTTTAATGATGAAATGTTAAAAAACATTACAGAAGATTTTAAAAATATTTCTATAGATTTTACTGAAAAAATTACAAAATTTGTTGAAAATGAAAAAAACAATTATTTAGTTTTTGAAAAAATAACTATTGAAGATATTAAAAATGCTGGAGTTGAAATTGATGAAAAAGGTTTGAACCCAAAATTTAAAGCAAGATTTTATGAAGTAGAAATAAATAATAAATTTTACCCAACAAAAGAAATCGTACGAATAGCATTTCGAAATAGAATGGGAAAAAATATTCCAGAATCTTATAATTTTACATCTTATGATTCACAAAGAATATTAAGAAAATTAAAATTTAATGTTGTGAAAATAACAGATGATGATAAAAATAGTAAAAGAATTTTAATTGAAAATTATAAAAATCATTTAATAAAAAATGGAAATTCTGAAGAAATTTATAAATGGGAACTTGTTAAGAAATTTCAAAAAATAACATCTCATAATGATTTTTTTGATGATATATTTAAGAATATTAAAAAATTAGATTTTTCAAATTTAATAACATGGAGAAAAAATATTTACAAAAATCCTGAGCGATTTTTCAAAAATAAAGATGTCTTAATTGAAAATATTACATTGCTTTTTAATGAACAGAAAAATCTAAAAGAGCGAATAGAATTATTTTTAGAACATGTAAATACATTCTTAAATCAAAAAGATATTTCTCAAGATTATAGAACGATCTCTTTATTTCTTGCATTTCAATTTCCTCAAAAATATTTTATTTATAAACCAAATC
>CAMZLA010000024.1 GCA_947311665.1 uncultured Candidatus Altimarinota bacterium
CCTGAAGCGGTACATTTTCTTCAAGAACGAGGAATTATTAAAGGATACGAAGATGGAGAATTTAAACCAACAAAAGGAATCTCTCGAGCAGAATCATTAAAAATTCTTATTGAATCAACAACAACTTCTACAGAAGAAATTTCTCGAAACCCTGTTTCATCATTTTCTGATGTAGATAAAAATGAATGGTTCGCTCCATACATCGAACAAGCAAAACGAGAAGGATTTGTAAAAGGGTATACAGATGGAACATTTAAACCAAATGCAACTGTAAACCAAGCAGAATTATTAAAAATTGCATTTAATTCTTTTGGAATAGATCTTACAAATTACCCAACTGATATTACGACATGGTATGGACCATTTTTACAATATGCTATAGATAATGCACTTCTTTCAGAAGAAAATATTGCACCAGAAAAACCAATGACACGAGAAGATTTTTCTGAATTTATTTATAAATTAATTCTTCAACAAGAAGCATTGTAAAAAAAAATTGAAAGAACTATTTTCATTCAAAAAAAAATATTATATACTCGCTTTATATAATATTTTTTTTTATATTCTTTTTTTTTTCTATGTCTCAAAAAATAATTTTTGTAACAGGTGGAGTATGTTCAAGTTTGGGAAAAGGAATTGTTTCGGCATCAGCTGGAATGCTCTTAAAAAATGCTGGATATAGTGTAAGTATTCAAAAACTTGATCCATATCTCAATGTTGATCCTGGAACAATGTCTCCGTTTCAACATGGAGAAGTTTTTGTAACAGAAGATGGAGCAGAAACCGATTTAGATCTTGGGCATTATGAGCGATTTATCGATGAAAATCTTTCACGATTTTCTACCGTTACAACAGGAAGAGTATATTCTGAAGTTATTGAAAAAGAACGAAAAGGAGATTTTTTAGGAGGAACAATTCAGGTTGTTCCACACATTACCGATAGAATAAAAAACAAAGTATTGCAAGCATCAAAATATTCTGGTGCCGATGTTCTTATTGTTGAAATTGGGGGCACTGTTGGAGATATTGAAGGAGAACCATTTCTGGAAGTAATTCGACAATTGAAAGCGGAAAAAGAAAATGTTCTCTCTATTCATCTTACTCTTCTTCCCTATTTACAGGCTTCTGGAGAATTGAAAACAAAGCCAACACAGCTTTCTGTTCGTCAGTTACGAGCAGCAGCAATTCAGCCAGATATTCTTGTTTGCCGAGCAGATAAAAATATTCCTGAAGAAATTTTAGAAAAAGTAGGAAGATTTTGTGGAGTAGAAAATTCTGCAGTATTTCCATGTGAAACAGTTTCTAGTATTTATGAAGTTCCATTACGATTTGAAAAAAGAAATTTTGCAGAAGTTTTACAAAGAAAGCTGGGGTTAAAAATTAAAAAACCAAAATGTGCAGAATGGGAAAAAATGGTAGAAAATATTATTACTGCAACCGATGAATTGAAAATTGGGCTTTGTGGAAAATATAATGAACTCGATGATGCATATTTATCGGTTATTGAAGCATTGAAATCGGCTGGATATGATATAAAGAAAAAAATTAAAATTGAATGGATAGATTCAGAAAAACTAGAAAAAAAATCTTCATCAGAATGGAAAAAGTTTAAAGAATGTAAAGGAATTTGTGTTCCTGGAGGGTTTGGGTATAGAGGGACAGAAGGGAAAATTTTAGCAGCAAAATACTGTAGAGAAAATAATATTCCATATTTGGGACTATGTTTAGGATCTCAAATTATGGCAATTGAATTTGCTAGAAATGTTTGTCAATTGGAGAATGCAACGAGTCAAGAATTTGATGAAAGATCAGATACGCAAATAGTACATTATTTACCAGATCAAAATTCTGAAATTTCTAAAGGAGGAACATTACGATTAGGGGCGTATGAATGTGTTTTGCAGAAAAATACCAAAGCATATGAGTGTTATGGAAAAGAAAAAATATCAGAACGACATCGGCATCGATACGAATTTAATAATGAATATCGAGATATTTTACAAGAAAATGGAATGACTATTTCTGGAACTTCACCAGATGGAAATTTAATGGAAATAATAGAAATAACAGATCACCCTTTTTATGTAGGGTCTCAATTTCATCCAGAATTTAAAAGTAGACCGAATAAACCAAGTGCATTATTTGTTGGATTTATATCGGCTTGTAATGTGTAAAGAAAATATAAATATTTAAATTCCTATTTTCCATTTTCCTTTTTCTCGAAACGCTTCAATTGTTTGCCGTTTTGCTTTATAAAAAAATGTTTTTAATTTTTTTTTACCCAATGTAAATATTCTACAACACTGTTTGCTTTATGGTTTCTATTCTCTGTTTTATCAGCTTTAAATCGCCCATAGTCTTGAGTAAAAAATCCAGATTCTCCATATTTTTTTAAAATATTTTGAATTGTTTCCGAAGACATTATTCCTTCGTTGTTATAGCTTAAAAAAATATATTTTGCTTTTGAATGTTGTATTACATATTCAAAAGCTTGTTCTACTTTTGCTTTCATACAAAAATCTGATTTTTGTTCTTCATAATTTCGTAACCCTGTTTTTCCTCTCAGTTCGGGATTATCATATTTTGCAATGGTTTCCAGAACATGATAATTTGGGGCATATTGTCGGTTGTTATATGGAGGGTCGAGATATAAAATATCTGTCTCAATATTCATAAGATTTTCTATGGCATCGTTATATATTTTTGCAGAATATTGTGATGAAATTTCAGCATCTATTGTTTTTATCTGAAGTGATTTTTGAGCTGTTTTTTTCAATTTTTTTAAATATGCACCATAGACAGAGGCCGTATTTGCAACTCTATCAATCGCTTCTAGTAAGCAATAGATAAGATAGAAATATTCTTTTTGGTTTACTTTTTTTTCATCTTTCCAATCTTCTATTTTCATTCTCATTACATCACATTTTTTCCCATTTTCATCTGAAAAATATAATCGGGGAAATTCGAGATTTTGTGTTCCTCCTGCACAATAATTATTATAGATAAAACATTTTTTTTCATCAGAAATATTTTTTTCATAATCTTCTCCCAACTGATGAAGTTCCATTATGAGTTTTTTCATTTTTTTATTATTTTCAGGAATATTTAATTTCCCATTATTTACAATAAAACTATAATATTGAATATCGTTTGCTATAATAGAAAATCCTTTTTCTTGAAAAAATTTACCAACAGATCCAGTCCCAGCAAATCCATCAAAAAATGTTCCTGATGTAAGTCCTGTAATTTCTGAAATTCCATTATATAAAAAATTGAGGAGTCTTTTTTTTGATCCGATATAATTCATAGCAATATATTATATGTTTTTTTATTTTTTACTTATGTTACTTCTCTTATTTTTAATATCATTTTTTTTAATATCATTCTTTTTAATATCATTCTTTTCTGTTTCATTATCTTTTTTTTCATCAGTTGCCCTTACTTTTTCTGTAACATTAAATCCTAAATATTTTCCTAATAATAATCGAGTTTGTGCATCGAGAGCAGGAATAGCACCAAAAATAATTGTCATAATTGGAATGAAAAACCATTGAGCAATAAGTCCTAAATATCGAAATAATGGATGAAAAACCTGTCCCAAAAATATTATTTTTTTTGTTGGTTTCGGTAATGTTATCAGCGAAAGAACGATAGAAAGAATAATTCCTATAAAAGTAAACGAGAAGAAAAAAGATAATAATTCTGCAACACTATCATCATATCCATTTTCTTTATATACCGGATTTAAAATACCTGGAATAGGAGTTGCCATTGTTATCATTATTGCTCCTGTTGCCCAAAAAATATGAGATTCTACAAGTCGCATAAAATGAAGAAAAGTCCCAATTATTGGAAGTTTTTTCCAGTTTTTTCCCCAATTTTTCATTACAAAAGGAATATCAGACGCTCCCCATGCCCATCGTCTAATTTGTGTATATTGTGCTATCATTGTCGATTTCCAAGAAGTATTTAATACAGCATCTTGATAAATTGGTACAAATAATGGTTCAACATAATAGTCACCATCAAAATGAAAATATGATCTCCAATATTGATGTCCATCTTCAACAATAGTATCGGTTGCCCAAAAATTCATTTGTTTCAATGCCCAAAGAGGTTGCGCATGAGAAGAAAAATTATGCAGTCTATGTGGTCTTGCACTTTCTACCATATGCCAAAAACCACCAGAAATAGCAATCATTCTATTAATCATTGGTACATCCCAAATATTGTTATAGAACAAAGGAAGTGGTTGAAAACTTGATTTCTGTCTATCTATAGATGCTGCATAATGAAAGGTGAGAGCATTTAAATATTGATTATCAAGTCTGTTATCTGAGTCTAAGGTGGTGAGAATATAATTTTTTAGATTTTCTCCTTTTTTTTCTAAAATTTTACATATTTTTTTTCCACTAAATGTAATATTTCCCCCTTTCCCCAATACTTCTCCTTCAATATTA
>CAMZLA010000025.1 GCA_947311665.1 uncultured Candidatus Altimarinota bacterium
ATATTTATTGAGAAAGCGGTACTTCATAAATTTTATTTTTTCCAGAAACTAAAAGTCTATTAGCACTTACATCAAACCATAATCCAGATAAAATTTCATCCTCTGAATCTATAACAATTTGTTGTTCAAAAACGGCACTGTTATCATTTTTTTGAAAGATAAAAATTCTATTTGTTGATGGAGAAAGAAATAATAATAAATCGAGATCGGGAAGTGTATAAATTTGAGTAATGTTTGTAAATTCTGTTGGTGTATTTTCAAGAGTGAAATCTTGTTCCACTCCTCTTAATAATTTTAATACAACAGAATTTTCCTTTAAAACATAGATACTTCCATCGATAGTAAGACTGATAGCATCTTTTAAGTCTGATCCTTTGTTATATTTTGATGGTGCAGAATATTTATCATTTCCTCTTGAATATTTATAAATTTCATTATTTTCTGGAGATAATAAATAGATATGTCTATCGAAAAAACTAATATTTATTCCTTTTTTCCAGCTCGCTTTATCGTCTGTTTTTGCATATGCACTCTTTGTTTTTGATACTTCAAGCACTGCATTTCTATTTGTTAAAAAAACCATTTTTTGTTTTTTATCTAAAGGAATTGCAGCAATAACAGTCTCTTCTTCTTTTAATGGAATAATATTTTCTAATTTATTCCCTATAATTCTAAAAAGATTTTTTTCTCCAAATGTATAAATTTCTTCATCAAAAAGAAATACTCCTTTCAAGGTGTCAGTTCCAATATCTCCAGAGATATCAACAAGAGATTGTCCAGAAATTCGAGTAGTATTCGATATACCATCTTTTAATTCAATTATTTGTTTGAGATATCTTTGACTATCCGCTTGAAAAGTTGAATTATTAAATGCATCTTTTGCTTTCATTTCTGCCGATTGTAATTTTACTAATGCTTCATCTTTTCTCCCATCTTTAATCATTGAATGTGCAATTCCTATTTCATTATCAACTTCTTCAAGCATTGTTTTATATTGTTGCGTCTCTCCATTCATTCCTCCTGAAAGCATTGTTATTCCTGTCCAAAGTAAAAGAAGGACAATTATTCCTATAATTAAAAATAATAACTCTTGTGGAATTTTTCCTTTAACACTCTTGCTCATCGCTGTTCCCCATTGAGATATTTTTGAAGGAATAGAAAAATTGAAATTTGAAGATTCTCTTTGTTGTTTTTGATATTCAGGAATTTCTATATGATTGACCGCTGTTTGTTCAAATGGAAGAGGAAGATCTCCTTCTACAACAATACTTCCAGAAACTCCTCCTTGAGAAATATCTATAAACTCTTCAATTGTTGCTAAAATTTCTTTGCTCGTATTATTTTTAGCAATATCTTGCATTTGTGCATGCGTGATATATCGCAAAAGCCGTAATGTAGAAAAAATCATTACATCTCCATCTTGCAATTCTCCAGATGCAACATTTAAAAATAATTCATCAGATGTATGTTTTGCTGCAATTCCTTCTGAAACATGCATCACTTTTCCTGCTCTAATAAAATATACTTCTGCTGTTCCAAGTGTTGTGAAATGAATTTCGTTTTCTACAGAAAGTAATATTGCAAAAGAATTTTTTCGTAAAAAATCTTCAGGTAAAATAGCTTCTTCCGATATTTTTTTATTTAATGATCGCATTGCTTGTTCAAATCTTTCAATGCTTGATTCTCCAGAGTCTTCCTCTATTTGAAAAACATGTTCAAATATTTGCTCGCAAATTTCATCAAACAATTCTTTCCCTGTTTCTGTTCCTTCAAAAATAATCCATATTTTTTCAGAAAATCCTTCAGGTTCAAAAGTCCTATACATTCTAATCTCATCGCCAGAGGTCTGTCTTCCGCTTATATATGTAGAAAGAGAAATATTCATAATATTAAAAATTGAAATAACAAAGAGTTATCTCTTCTATATTTACAAATTTTAGATAAAAATGGAAGACAAGAGACAGGAAAAGAGTGTTGACAAAAAAAACAAAAATTCTAAAATTGCTTGTTGTTTTGTTTATTTTGCTAAAAAGTGTATCACTTTCACTATTTTTTCTAGTGCATTTTTTAAATTTTCTTCTGTCGTAGATTTTCCAAAAGTAAGTCGCAATGCATTTTTTGCTTCATTTTCTGTTCGTCCCAAAGCCAATAAAACATGTGAACTTTCCATCATTCCTGCACTACAGGCACTTCCAAGAGAAACAGAAATTCCTTCTAAATCAAGTCTCATCAATAAACTTTCTCCATCTATTTGAGGAAGAGAAAAATTTATATTGGCTGTCGATCGTTCTTCTCCAATCTCTGGACCATTCCAAAGAGCAAAAGAAATATTTTTTTCTATATATTTTTTTGCAATATGTTGTAAATGTTGAAGTTTCTCTCTCTCAGCTATCCAATTTTCATGAATATCTTCAAAGGCTTTTTTCATTCCAATAATTCCTGCAATATTTTCTGTTCCAGATCTATATCCTCGTTCTTGTCCACCACCAATAGATTGACTTTCTATTTCTGTTCCAGATTTGATGAATAGCATTCCTACTCCTTTTGGTCCATAAAATTTATGACCAGAAAGAGAGAGCAGATCACATTTGAAATATTCAATAGAAACTTTCAATTGTCCTACTGCTTGCACTGCATCTACATGAAAAATAATATTTTTTTTATTACAAATTCTCCCAATTCTCGAAAGCGGTTGAATTGCTCCCATTTCGTTGTTTACAGCAATAATTGAAACTAAAACAGTGTTTTCTTGCAGAGATGTTTTAAATTTTTCAATATCAATTATTCCATTTTTTTCTACAGGAAGCGTTGTCCATTCAATTATTTTTTCATCAGCAAGATGTTGTAAAATATTTTTTACCGAAGCATGTTCAATATTTGTTGATATGACATGTGGAATATAATTTTTTTTATTTTCGTTCTTTTTTTGTGCATTTTCAATGACACCTCGCAATGCCAAATTATTACTTTCAGTTGCGCCACTAGTGAAAATTATTTCATCTAAATTACAATCTAAAATTTGTGAAATAGAAAATCTAGCATCGTCCAAAGACTCTTTTGCAATTTGCCCTTGCCTATAAAGAGAAGATGCATTTCCAAACTCATCAGTTAAAAAAGGCATCATCTCTTCTAGTGCCGATGAAGAAAGAGGTGTTGTTGCTGCGTGATCGAGATATATCATTGAGTTGTAAATATTCTGTTATGAAATAATTGCTTTTACAAAATTTCGTTTTCCAAATTGAAAAATATATTCATTTCCTGCTTCAAGAGAAAATTCTTTTTTAATATCATCATATTTTTCTGCATTAATTTTAAATGCTCCTTCCAAAACTTTTCTTCTGGCTTCGCTATTTGATGAAAATAATTTTGAGATAATAGCTATTTCTAAAATAGAAAATTTCCCTGCTTCACATTGTATTGTTGAAATGTCTGATGGAATAGCATCTTTTTTTCGTTCAGAAAAAATTTTTTTAAAATTTTCTTCTGCTTCATTTGCTTCATTTTCACTCGTCAATTCTTTTGTAATTGTTTTTGCAAGAAATATTTTTGCATCTCGTGGGTGTTGGTTTAAAATTTCAGAAATTTCTTCTGATGAAAAAGAGGTGAGTAAATCAAAATATTTTTGCATCAAATCATCTGGAATACTCATCAGTTTCCCAAAAATATCACTTGCAGAATCTAATACTCCAACATAATTATTGAGAGATTTAGACATTTTCTCATGTCCATCAAGTCCTTCAAGAATAGGGACAGTAATAATATTTTGTGCAGGCATTGAAAAATGTTCTTGAATTTTTCGTCCTGCCATCAAATTAAAAAGTTGATCTGTTCCCCCAATTTCAACATCGGCTTTAATAGGAACGCTATCATACCCTTGCATGAGAGGATAAAAAAATTCTACAAGATTTATATCTTTTCCTTCTTCAACTCTTCGTTTAAACATATCTCGTTGCATCATTTGAGATGCTGTAAAGCTGGATGCCAGTTGTAAAATATCTGTAAAATTTAATGGAGCAAGCCAATCTCCATTTTTTACAATTTCAACATTTTTCATATCTAAAATTTTCCCAGCTTGTACCAAATATGTTTCCATATTCTTTTCAATTTCTTCATCAGTTAATGGTTTTCGCAATGCATCTTTTCCTGTTGGGTCTCCAATTTTCCCTGTAAAAGTTCCAAAAAGTAAAATAACATGATGTCCAAGTTTTTGAAATTCTGCAAGTTTTCGTAATGGGACAGTGTGCCCCAAATGTAAATCTGAACCAGTTGGGTCTATCCCAAATTTTACTCGAAGTTTTTTTCCTGAAAGCAATTTTTTTTCTAAATCTTTTTTTATATTTACTTCAACAGTACTTCTATTTAATAATTCATCAATTTTTTTTTCATCTGTTATTACCATTTGTTTTATTGTTAAATTCGTTATGATAATCATATCAAAAGAAAAACTTTATTAAAATATTTTTTTATAAATATATGACACATATACATATGAACTCTCATATATCTTCTCCATCGTCTCAGTTTTCTCAGTTTTCTCAATTTTCTTTTTCTTCAGTTTTTTCTCCTTCATTTTTGTCGTGGAAAAAATACCTAGAACCTGAGATGAAAAAAGATTACTTTCTCACTCTTCAGCAGTTTCTTTCTGATGAAAAGAAAATGGGGAAAATTATATATCCAGAAGAAAAAAATATTTTTAATGCTTTTTCATCTCTTCATTTCGATGATATAAAAGTTGTAATTTTAGGACAAGATCCATATCACGGAGAGAATCAGGCTCATGGATTAAGTTTTTCTGTTCCTAAATCTCAAAAAAAAATTCCACCGAGTTTAAAAAATATTTTTAAAGAATTGGCATCTGAATATTCTGATGAAAAAATGATGAATAGGCGGGAAAATGGGGATTTGTCATCGTGGGCAGCACAAGGTGTTTTTTTGTTGAATGCAACGCTAACGGTTGAAGCTGGAAAAGCAGGAAGTCATCAAAAAAAAGGGTGGGAAATATTTACAGATACTATTATTTCTTTACTATCAGAAAAAAAAGAAAAAATAATATTTTTATTATGGGGATCTTTTGCACAAACAAAAACTTCTCTCATAGATACTAAAAAACATTATGTTTTAACTGCTCCTCATCCGTCTCCACTTTCTGCATATAGAGGTTTTTTTGGCTGTAATCATTTTCTTCAAACAAATAAAATATTAAAAAAAATGGGAAAAAAAGAAATTGAATGGTGGAAATAGATTGTAAAAA
>CAMZLA010000026.1 GCA_947311665.1 uncultured Candidatus Altimarinota bacterium
AACACTCAACACATTAAAACTTTGGGGAAAAGTATTATCTCGAATTTCTGTAAATGAAAAAGGAGTTTCTCTTTCTTTTCTCAGAAAAAAAGATTTTGAAAATACTCAAACAACAATGGATAATTTAACAGGTGTTGTAGACTATCTAAATTCTGTTCCAAATTCTCCATATTCATTACTGCTTACAGAACGAGAAGATGGGAAAATAAAAGGTTCGCTGAGGACAATGGGAGATATAAATCTAACAGAAATCGCAGGAATAATGGGAGGAGGAGGACATAAAAAAGCATCAGGATTTACTGTTGATGGAAAATTGCACACTTCTTTCGACTGGCGAATTGAAAATGATGAAGGGTTTCCAGAAAATTTTCGAGATGCACTTTCGGTATAAAAAAAGAAAAGAAATTATAAATTATTTTCATCATTTGTAAATAAAATCAATTATGTTCTTTTTTAGAAAAATGATACTCTTATCATAGAATTATATTAACATTTATATTTATGAAAAAATTATTACTTGGTTTATTGGGAGGAGTTTCTTTGGGGCTATTGTTTGCTCCAGAAAAAGGAAAAGATTTACGAAAAAAATTGGCTTCTTCAGATAATGCATTGAAAGAGTTTGGAAATGCATTTGTTCTTGCAGGAAAAGATGCATCGACAGAAGTTCAAGAGCTTATAGATTCTGAAGAAATTCAAGAATTACTTTCTAAAGGGAAGGTAAAAGCAGAAGATATTCTAGCAAAAGGAAAAGATTTATCGGCAGTTGGAAAAGCAGAATTGAAACAGGTTATTGGAAAAGCAAAAGAAACAACAGAAAGTGCTGTTAAAAATATTAAAAATCATGCATGTTGTGCAAAAGACAAAGCAACAGCAGTAGCAGATAGAGTGAAAGATAAAATAACAGAAAAAAAATCTGGATTTTCATTTTTTTCTAAAAAATAAATAAAAATATATTTTTTTATTTTTATATCAGAGATAATATGTTTCAATAGAAATGTATTGTCTCTTTTTTTTATTATTCATAATGGAATATATAAGCACTCGAGGGTATAGAAAAGATGAGTTATCTTTTCTACAAGTGGTCCAAATGGGATTATCTCCAGATGGAGGACTTTTTGTTCCCAAAAACATTCCAACAATATCATTAAGTGAAATAGATATTTTACAAGATTTATCATATACAGATAGATTATTTTCTATTCTTCAAAAATTTGAACTAGAGATAGAAAATGAAAAACTATATGAAATGATAGAAAAAGCATATTCATCATTTCATTATGAAAAAATTTGTCCATTAACCGATATTTCTCAAAACAGATTTTTGTTTGAACTCTTTCATGGACCAACAGCCAGTTTTAAAGATATGGCATTGCAACTCACTCCTCATTTTTTTGCAGCAAGTCAAACTGATGAAAACCAAAAATTTTGTTTATTGACTGCTACATCTGGAGACACTGGAATTGCGGCTATTGAAGGATTTAGAAAATTGAAAAATATATCTGTTTTCATTATTTATCCTAAAGATGGAGTAAGTAGTCTTCAAAAAAAACAAATGCAATCGGTTGATGCAAAAAATGTTACAGTGATTGGAGTTGATGGAGATTTTGATTTTTGTCAAAGTGCTACAAAAAAACTTTTTACAGATATTGATTTTTTGAAAAAAGTTTCTGAAAAATATAATACAAAATTTGCAGCAGGAAATTCTATGAACTGGGGAAGACTCATGCCTCAAATAGGATATTATTTTTCTGCATATGCCGATTTATTGAAGAAAAAAGAAATTGTATTGGGAGAAGAAATTGAAGTATGTGTTCCTACTGGAAATTTTGGAAATATTTTAGGAGCATTCATTGCAAAAAAAATGGGACTTCCTATTTCAAAATTCATTTGTGCCTCTAATGAAAATAATATCCTTACAGAATTTTTAAAAAGTGGAGTATATGATATTACAAATAAACCGCTTAAAAAGACAGACTCCCCTTCTATAGATATTTTAAAATCATCAAATATTGAACGACTGCTTTATTGGTTATCTGATGAAAATAGTGAATATATTCAGAAAATATTTAACGATCTTGAAACACAACAAAAATTTACCGTTTCAGAAGATATTCTACAAAAAATAAAAAATATTATTTCTGCTGATTTTTGTACAGAAGAAGAAACACGAGAAACAATACAAAAATATTATAAAGAAAAAAATATTTTACTCGATCCACATACGGCAGTTGCAGTATGTGTTTCAGAAAAAATTCCATCGGGGAAAAAACGGATTATTGCTGCAACAGCGCATTATCAGAAGTTTTTACCAGCAGTAATGCGTGCTTTTCAAAAAGATATTACAGACACATCTCTTTCATCTCTTCTTGAAATTATAAAAGAAATGAAACCGTCAACTCCCACTCATCCAGATTTAGATAAAACAATGAATGCAAAAATAGTGCAAACAAAAAGTATTTCAAAAGATTATGAAGCTCTGCTTCATGAAGTAGAAAATTTTCTACAAAAACAATAAACAAAATAAAAAATATAAAATAAAAAAGAGTAATGATACATCGATACTCTTTTTTTAGAAAACAAATATTTTCTATTTTAAATTATTTTTAATTATTTTTAATTATTTTTTACTGCCATATATTTCAAATTTTCCCAATAAATCAGATATTCCAATAGCTCCAAATTTTCGAGAATCTTGAGAATTATGAATATTATCTCCTAAAATCAGAATAGCATTTTCTGGAATATGATTTTCTTTTGCAGACATGACAAGCATTTTTTGTTCTGCTTTCGAAAAAGAATATGCTTGTTCTGCAGAATTTTTTACTTCTTCTCCATTTACCCACAGTTTTTCATTTTTTATTTGCACAACATCTTCTGATGTAGCAATAACTTTTTTTATGATAGGAATATTTCGTCCTTTATAATCATATGCTACAAGGTCTCCCTTTTTTGGAGTTTGTTCACATTGTTTATAAAAATCTGGATATAACCAAATAAAATCTTGATGTTCTATCATCGGTTGCATAGAATTTCCCGTTACCACTCTTCTCAATTTTCTAATATCACAAGTTTGAACTTTTTCATTTTGTTCTGTTATTTTCCCAGCCTCATTTTTTTCTACAATTTCATCAGAAAAAAAACAACCAGAGAAAAAAAGAAGAGAAAAAAGTGAAAGGGAAAGGGAAAGTGAAGAAAAAGAAAGAAAAGAAAGAGAAAATATTTTATTCATATATTTTTTTTAAAATTAACATGAAAATATTATATCAAAAAAGAACTCGCAATAACAATGCATGCTGTTTCACTTCGCAAAACATTTTCAGAAGAAAAAGTTCTCACATTTTTTTTATTAAACATTTTTTTTTCATTTAGAGAAAACCCACCTTCTGGACCGATGAATATTTGCGACAGAGAATCTGATGAAGAAAATTTTTCTCCATTAAAATCACAAATAAGAATATTTGGATACTGAATGAGAACCTCTGAAAACGAAAGAATTTCTGTTGGTAATATATCATTTCTTCCACATTGCTCACATGAAGCAATAAGAATATTTTTTATTTTTTCTGATGAAAGATAAATATTCCCCTGCGACCGTTCACATTCTATAAAAGAAATCTTTGCAACTCCTAACTGATTTAAGATGGGAAGTGTTGCATATATTGTTTTTGCATCGCAAATTCCCCAAAAAAGATGAATATTTTTTTCATCAGAAGAAGATGAATGAATTATTTTTTCAACGGATGTAAGAGAAAGAAAAACTTTTCTTTTCTCTATTTTATCAATGATATATGTATATTTTTTTTCATCGGTTAGATTTCGCATTTCTATACTTTCCCCAATTTTTTTTCTACGAACCCGCACCAAAGAATGATAATCAGTATTGGTTAATACTAATTTTTTTTCACCAGAATTTTTATGAAAGAAAAAAATCATATATTTTTTTATTTTTTATCAAAATAATCTTTAAAAAATATTTTTGTCATTTCTTCCCATTGTGGAATAGTTACATTTTGTGCTCGACATTCTGGATCTATTCCCAATTTTTCAAAAACAGGCTCGATCTGTTCTTTGGTCAATAATAATCTTTTCATGAGAGCATTTTTCAATTTTTTTCGTGGTGAAGAAAATCCTGCATAGAGCATTTCAAAATATATCTTTGATGGAATAGAAATTTTTGGGGTATCGAAAACATCTATAACCAAGACGGCAGAGTCTACTTTTGGTGCAGGGAAAAATTTATCTTTTGTAACAGTAAAAGAATATGATGGTTTTCCAAAAGTTTTTACCATAATAGAGAGCAAAGAATTTTTTTCTTCCTTACAAGCTATGCGTTCTGCTACTTCTTTTTGTACTAAAATCACAATTTTTTCTGGTCTATCGGTTGTATCAATTAAAAATTTTCGTAAAATGGGCGAAGTAAGATGATATGGGATATTGGCAATGAATTTATATTTTTCTTTTGGAGGAACAAAATCTAATACATGAATATTTTCCACAGAAAAAAAATCTTTCCATTGTCGAGTTGCTGCTTTCAAGGCTGGCAAAATAGTTTCATCAATTTCTACTGCTCGAACAATAGCACCATTTTCCAACAATTCACGAGTTAAAACTCCATGACCAGGCCCAACTTCAACTACTAAATCTCCTTTTTGAAAATCACCAAGTTCTACAATTTTTTCTAATGATGGACGACATTGTAAAAAGTTTTGTCCAAATTTTTTCTTTGTCCATACTCGATGAAGTTTTAAAAAATCACGAAGAGTTCGTGGATCGGTAAGGTCAAATTTTTTTGCAAGAGCCATTTTTTTTATAAAATTAATATTATCTTACTATTCTTCTCTTTTTTTTACATTACTATTTATAAATCGCCCCTCTCGAGTCAGCATCATAAATATATATCAATATTTCATTTTCTATAACTTCATATAAAAATCTATATTTTCCAATACGAAATCGATATTCATTCTCTTCTCCTTTTATCTTTTTAATATCAACATATGGAGAATATGGGTTTATTCGCAATAAAGAAATAATTTTTGCATATCGTTTTCCAATTTCTTGATGTTTTGTTAAAATTTATCAACTTGCTTTGATGTATTAATCGTATAAATTTTCATCTTTCAATCAAATAACAATAATAATTATGCAAATTTCTTCATAATATCATCATAAGAAAGAGCTTCTCCATTTCTTAGCTCTTTCATTGCTTGTTCTTTTGCTTTTCTATTTTTTTCTGTAAATTGTAAATCCCAAGGAATTTTTTCTTTTGAAAAAGATGGTTTAATCTCAACCAATTCTTGCATATTTACAATAATTCTATAAGCTGTTTTATTTTTTGTTGCTCGTTCAAAAACCTGAACAAAAATTTTTTTTGCTTCTGTTATTGTTGGAAATGAAATATCTACTACTGGCATATAAAAAAATTTATATTATATTATAAAAAAGTATATCATTTTTTTCTAAAATATTCAAAAATTTCTATCCAAAAAATTTCTATCTAAAAAAATTCTATCCATCATTTTCTATTCCATGATATGTCATATATAAATAATTTGTTTGGGCTGGAAACTCTCCTGCCAATGTATCAATCTTTTTTGCAACTGGAATAACACCCCATTCTTTTCGCATTTTTCGTACTTCTATTTCTTTTTTTCCAATCAATTTCCCAATAACATTATCTGAAAATCCTTCTTTTTTTGCTTTTTTCATCAGGTCAATATTCATTTCTTGTGAAGAAATATTATCTTCTGTTTTTTTAATTCTTTCAATTTTTTCCAAAAACCATTTATCAATTTTTGTTAGTTCTGCAATTTCATCAACACTCATTCCTTCTTGCATTGCTCTATATATAGCAAATGCTCGCAAAGGAGTTGGATTTTCTAAAATATCTTTTATATCTTCAAATGCATATGGATGATGAGAAATTCCTTGAGCACCAATTTGCAACATTCGCAATCCCTTTTGTAACACTTCTTCAAAAGTTCGTCCCAATGCCATTATTTCTCCCACACTTTTCATTTCTGATGAAATAGTTTGTGAAACTTTTCTAAATTTATTTAAATCCCATCGAGGAATTTTTAATGCAACATAATCGAGAGATGGTTCAAAAAATGCTGATGTACAACCTGTTACACTATTTTTCAATTCATCAAGAGTATATCCCAAAGCAAGTTTTGCTGCTACATATGCCAATGGATATCCTGTTGCTTTACTTGCCAAAGCCGATGACCGAGAAAGTCGAGCATTTACTTCAATTACTCGATATTCTTGAGAGTATGGATCGA
Source organism: uncultured Candidatus Altimarinota bacterium (assembly GCA_947311665.1). GTDB lineage: Bacteria > Patescibacteriota > Gracilibacteria > CAIRYL01 > CAIRYL01 > SZUA-1403. The sequence continues at coordinate 6,285 of CAMZLA010000026.1, forward strand.
GAGCATATTGAATATTACATTCTCCTACAACTCCTAAATGCCGAATTGTTTTTGTCGCAACACTTCGCAACATTTGATATTCTTCATCGGATAATGTTTGAGATGGAGCAATAACGATGGATTCTCCTGTATGAACTCCTAATGGATCAAAATTTTCCATATTACAAACAGTAATACAGTTATCGTTCCTATCTCGCACAACTTCATATTCAATTTCTTTCCAGCCTTTCAAACTTTCTTCTACTAAAATTTGAGGAGAATATGCAAATGCATTATTAATTAAAATTTCAAATTGTTCTTGATTATAAGCAAACCCAGAACCTCCTCCTCCAAGAGTAAAAGCAGCACGAACAAGACATGGAAGTTTAATATCTTTCAAGGCTTCGAGTGCTTCTTCTTTTGTCTCACATGCATGAGATTTTGGGAAATGAACCCCAATTTTTGTTAGCTCTGCATTGAATGCTTTTCTATCTTCTGTTTTATCTATTGTTTCAACCGATGTTCCTAAAATTTCTACATTATATTTTTCTAAAACTCCTGAATGGAATAATTGAGATCCACAATTGAGAGCTGTTTGTCCTCCCCAAGCGAGCATAATAGCATCTGGTCGTTCTTTTTCTATGATGCGTTCTACAAATTCTGGTAAAACTGGCTGGAAATAAATTTTCACCCCATCAGCTTTAGATGTTTGATTTGTTGCAATATTAGGATTTACCAATATAATTTCCATTCCTTCTTCTCGAAGTGCTTGAATTGCTTGAGAACCAGAATAATCAAACTCTCCAGCTTCCCCAATTTTCAAGGCTCCAGACCCCAATAATAAAACTTTTTTTGCAGATGTAATTTTAGGCATAATTTTTGTAATGAATAATTATTATAT
>CAMZLA010000027.1 GCA_947311665.1 uncultured Candidatus Altimarinota bacterium
AGTTAATAAATCATTTTCATCTCTTTTTGATGTTACATCTTTATTTTTATCTTCATATCCATTTGCAGCAATCTCTCCAACTTTATATAAAAGTTGTTTTAAATCATTTTTAATTTTACTAAGGATTATCATAATATTTTTTAAAAAAAATATAAAATTTTTCATTATTTCAAAATTTTATTTCGCTTTTGTTCCACCCCATTCAACAACTGTAAATCCCTTTCTTTCAAAAGGTTTTATTTATTCTTCAATGCAAATTTCTCTTTTTGAAATAGCTATACTTGTTTTTATTATCAGTAAAATTATAATAAAATTCAATATCCCAAAAAGAATGAATGATATATATTTAAAACTTGTTATGCTTGTTTCATGAAACATTAAAATAGATGCAATGGTTATTGCTGCAAGAGGGAAAGAATATGCCCACCAAGACAAATAAAATTTAATTTTTTTAAACATTTTTACTTGTGCAAATAACAAAAACACTAAAAATAATCCAAAAAAATATAAAATTTTAGAAAAAGCATTTACCTCCCCTGTTAGCTTAACAAATGAAATAAATCCAAGTGCAGGAGGAGCAATTAATATAAATAATGTAGGTAGTAGTTTTTCAGGTAATGGAGTATGAAAAATTATACGATTAAAAAATATAATTAATAATATAATCCAAAAAAATAATCCAATACTAAAGAAAAACCAAGAAATTTCATGTAAAAAGTGACTTACTCCTGCAATAGGAATTAAAATATTTCCTGCTGCTGGAATAAACCAAGCAGGGTTCATATGTTTTATTTCAAATTTTGTATGTTGAATCCAAATTGAGAGTATTTGTAATGTAAAGATAAAATGTATAACAGTACCAAATATCCAAAAAAACTTTGAAATAACAGGATTTACAGATAAAAATGCGATGCTCAATAACAGCAGGCTAATGGAAAAAGTTGGAAAAAAACTTAATTTTATAGGATTATTAAATTCTTTTTTTACATCATCTGTAAATTTAATAAGTTTGATAAAATAAATTATAGAGATGAGACAAAAAGAGAAGAGAGTTATTATTAAAAGAATTGAGCTTAAATGAAGCGGTATTTTTAAAACCTGTTCTGCTTTTTGAAAAGCAATAGTAAAACCTGCCAACCCTAATATCATTGAAAAAAATGATATTGGAAAATATTTTATTCTGCATTCTTTTTTTACATTATTTTTCATAGCTATATATTAAATTATTATTATATTTTTATATTTATTTTTCTTGTTAAAAAAGATTTTTAGATTATCCATATTTTTTATTAAAAAAAAGAGAGATGCTATTCAATCCACTTTAATGTTTCTTCAAATAATTTTTCTTCAACTCCTTCTTCTATAAAACAATGAGAAGCCCCATCGATAATTATAGATTCATTTATCACTTTAATGTTATTTAAAAACGGTTGCCAGATCTCATTATTGTTATAATTACCTGCAAAAATAAATTTACAAGGAATTGATAATTTTTCTATCAAGTTATTAATATCTAATGATCTCCATTCTTCTACCATTTGTTTTCCAACAATAATATCTATACCCCAGTGTAAAATATATTTATCTAATATTGGGCAATATTCTCCTTCTTGATCTTTAATGTCTTTAAATCCCGTTGTGGGATCCCATAAAACAATTTTTAAGATTGATGATAAATTTGTTTTTAGAATAACAGGAGCTCCTAGACTATGTCCAATTAAGATTATTTTTTTATACTTTTTTTTCAATTCATAGATTATCAGTTCTAAATCTTTTGAATGACTTGTAATTGAGCTTTCCGTTAAAGAACGAGCCATTTTTTTATCAGAATAAAAATCAAATCGAAAAATATCAAATCCTTTTTTTGTAAAAAATGATACTGCATTAAAATACTGATGTTCGTTTTGGTTTCCAGTAATACCGTGAACAAAAAGCAATAATACTTGATTTTTATTTGAATCAATAGTTCCATAAATAAAATGATTGTCTGGAGTTTTTAATTTAATTTCTTTTCTCATTTTTATATAATAAAATTTATTGTTTTCATAATATATAAATTGTTACTATTTTGTCTATTCTAAAGTTCCTTTAAAAAGCAAAAACTTAAATAAAAAAATCTATTTCCTTTGTTGATTATTGTTTTTTAAATTTTCTACATATAAAAAAAAGAGAAGTATTTTCATACTTCTCTTTTTTATTATTTAATTTTTTGTTGCTTTTATGAAGCAAATTTTTCTCCTTTGTTAATCCAAACTTTAACTCCAAGAGTCCCATATGTTGTTTCACTTCTATCGTATGCATAAGAAATATCAGCTCGAAGAGTTTGAAGTGGAATAGAACCTTCTGTAAAAAATTCTGATCGAGCCATATCAGCTCCTCCAAGTCGTCCACCAATTAAAACTTTTGCTCCTTTTGCTCCATTTTCCATAGCTTTTTGAATTGCCATTTTTGCTACTCGTCGAAAAGGTTGTCGTTTTTCCAATTGTCTACAGATATCTTCTGCAACAATTGTTGCATTCAATTCTGATTGAGGAGCTTCTTCAATATTTAATTGAATTTTCTTTTGAAGCATTTTTACAATATCAGATTCAATTTTTTGTGCTTTTTCTCCTCCTCGTCCTAATACAACTCCAACTTTAGAAGTAAGAACTGTAATAGTTGTTTCTTTTCCATTTCGATCAATGTTAACAGAAGCAATTCCTGCATCATCATATCGATCTGCAAAATATTTTCGAATTTTAATATCTTCTCCTAGAAGATCTCCAAAAGTATGTTTTCCTGCATACCATCGAGACCCCCATTCTCGATTAACTCCTGATCTAAAACCCGTTGGATTAACTTTCTGTCCCATATGTAATATTATGAAATTTTGTAATTATTATATTTTCTAAACTATGCCGCTTCTAAACGAAGTCGAATGTGAGAAGTTCTTTTTAATAATGGAGCTGCCCTTCCTCTTGAAATTGGTCGAAACCGTTTCAAAGTTGGTGCTTTCAGAGAAAGAAGTTCTGCAATAATCAATGAAGAAGGTTCTACATTATCATTATGAACAGCATTAGCAAGTGCTGAATCTACAACTTTCTTTAGTAATCCAGCTGCTTTTTTTGGAATTCGTGAAAGAAGTTTTGAAGCTTCTTGAGCATTCATTCCTCGAATCATTGAAGCAACTAAGTTCAATTTTTGAGGAGAAATCCGAATATTTTTTGCAATAGCAATCATCGTATTAAGTCTATTAAATTATTATTAAAAGTGAAGAGATTATTTTTGTTTCCCTCCATGAGCTTTAAATTTTCGAGTTATTGAAAACTCTCCCAATTTATGCCCTACCATTTCTTCTGTTACATAAACAGGAAGAAATTGTTTTCCGTTATATACTGCGAAAGTAAAACCTACAAAGTCTGGATGAATATCACTTCGTCGAGCCCATGTTTTTATTACTTTTTTCGATCCTTCATCTTTAGATTTTTGAACTTTTTTCATCAATTTAACATCTACGAATGGACCTTTCTTTAAACTTCGTGCCATGGTTGTTTTATAAATTATAAATACAAAATTTTCACTTTATCATCTTTATTCTTTTTATCGTTTCTTTCTTCGAGAAATTATAAATTGAGAAGATGCTTTTTTTCTATTTCGTGTCTTTTTCCCAAGAGCTGGTGCTCCCCAAGGAGTTTTCGGTGCTTTCATACCAATTGGAGAATGTCCTTCTCCTCCCCCATGTGGATGATCTACAGCATTCATAGATTTCCCAAGTACTTGAGGTCGTCGTCCCATTTTCCTCATTCGTCCTGCTTTTCCAATCTTAACATTCATATGATCAGAATTTGAAACAACTCCAATTGTTGCATAACAATCTTTTGAGATCATTCTAATTTCTTTTGACGGAAGTTCAACATATGCCATCTCTCCATCTAAAGAAGTTATTTTCCCATTAGAACCAGCAGACCGAATAACTTGAGAACCTTTCCCTGGAGTCATCTCTAAATCGTAAATAGGATATCCAACTGGAATATTTCTCAATTGCATTCTATTTCCTGTTCTTACTTTTGCTTTTTTATCACACATAACTTCATCTCCTTCTTTCAATCCAGCAGGAGCGATAATATATCGTTTTTCTCCATCTGCATAAAAAAGCAATGCAATAAAAGAAGTTCTATTTGGATCATATTGAATAGAGTTTACTTTTGCTGGAATACCAGCTTTGTCTACTCGTTTAAAATCAATAATACGATAATGTCTTTTTACACCACCACCTCTATGTCGAACAGTAATTCGACCATGACAGTTTCGTCCTGCCATAGATTTTTTTGGTCGTAAAAGAGATTTCTCTGGTTTTACTTTTGAAAGAACTGAATAATCGACAACACTCATGTTTCGTCGTCCGTTCGTCGTTGGTTTATATACTATAACTGCCATAGTTCAAAAAAATATTTTTAATATATATGCTTTAAAGAATTACTTCTTTAGCATTGTTAACTCAAAAGGAGTATCTTCTACAAATCGAATGTATGCTTTTCGCTTAAACTGTCTTTTTGTAGATACTCCACCTTTTCGACCTCTTCCAACTTTTTTAGGAAGAGAACTCAATTTAACCGATTTAACTTTTCGACCAAACAATTGGTGAAAAGCAATTTTTACATCAATTTTTGTTGCATTCTTATTTATAAAGAAAGTATAAATACCTTCTTCATTTCCTTTTACAGCTTTCTCTGTAACAACAGGGCCAACTAATACTTGTTCAACTATCATAATATTTTATTAATATTTACTTTCTATAATTATAATGCAAATGTTTCTTCTGCTTTTTTCAAACCATCTTCCAAAAAGAGAATAAGAGTTGATTGCATAACATCTACAGTATTTAAATATCCAGCAGTAATAAAACGTGCACCTGGAATATTTGAAACACTTTTCTCTAAAACAAAGTCTTTTTCAGATCCTACAACAAGAACCTTTCGAGATGAACCAATTTTCTCAAGAAGAGATATAAATGATTTTGTAGAAGGTTTATCCAAAGAAAAAGAATCAAGAATAGCAACTCCATCAGCAGTAGCCCGAAGAGAAAGAGCTGAAAACAAAGCCTTTCTTCTCATCTTCTTTGGCATAGCCTTTGAATAATTTTCTCGTCCTGTTGGACCAAAAACAACTCCCCCTCCCCTCATCTGAGGAGCACGAATAGTTCCTTGACGAGCTCGCCCCGTTCCTTTTTGATTAAAAGGTTTACGACCTCCTCCACGAACCATTGCTCGAGTTTTCACTTTAGCAATATTATTTCGTCTGTTTGCCTGTTGCCGAACAACAGCCAAATGAACAAGTTCAACATTTGGTTCTTCTACAAAAAGAGAAACTGGAAGTTCTACTTCCGACTTTTTATCTCCCGACTGATTATATACAACAGCTTTCATTATGATTTTTTCAAAAATACTACAGAATTTATAGCCCCTGGAACAGGACCTTTTACAGCAACAATAGATCGCTCTGCATCAACAACAACAATCTCTCTTCCTCGAAGAGTAACTTGATCATTCCCCATACGACCAGACATTTTCAGCCCTTTTTGAGAACGAGCAGTAATACACATAGAACCACTAGAACCATGTCGAATAGCTTTTGTACCATGTGTCTTACGAGCAACATTCGCATTATGCCGACGAACTCGACCTTGAAAACCCTTCCCTTTAGAAACTCCAACAAGAGTAACCCTTTCTCCTTTCTCAAAAATAGAAACATCAACAGAAGCACCTTTTTCAACACCTGAAACATCTCCAGAAAACTCCTTAATTGTTTTAAATTTTTTCGTTTTTGTTGCTCGAGAACCTAAGCCTCCAGCACCCAAGACAACAGCAGAGTACCCATCGACTTCTTCTGTCTTTATTCCATATACAGTGTTTTTTTCACACTTAATGTATGTTACAGGGATAGACCGACCTTTTTCATCAAAAGCCTGAGCCATACCCATTTTCTTACCAATTATTCCGTTCATATATTTTATTATTGTAATAGCAGAGGATACGAATCTTTAATGTCAAAAAAGACAAGAAAGTGTTCATGCTTATATTGAAAAAATCAATATAAAGCTCGTTTATTGAGCAAAGCCGATTTAGAATATGAAAAAATAACACGAAAGTCAAGAGAAATCTTTTAAAACAATTTAAATATTTTATTTAGAGCTTTTTTTTCTTTTCAAAATATATTTTTTCGCTATAGAAATTAATTATTTACAAAAAAAAATACTCCCTTCAAAAAGAGAAGGAAGTATTTTTTTATACATTTATTGCTTATTTTGTAAACTTTCTAAAAAAGGATCATTTGGTGGAAATTGCTGATTATTTTGATTTTGAGGTATTGGTTGCGTTTGTTCATATATTTGGTTCTGATGAATTGGCTGCCCTGTTTGCGGCTGAAAATCATCATTTTGAAATTCCTGTTGTGGTAATTCTTGAGAATTATAAGAAGGAATATTGTTCAAGGGTTCGGAAACTGGTTCAAAAATTTCTCCTTGAGAATTGAGAAAGTCTGAAGCTGAGTGTTCTAAAGATGTATTTGTTAGATTTTCTATAGGTGTTTCTAGATTATTTGATGAAACGGAATGCAGAAGTTTTTCATCTTCATGCATTTCAGAAGAAAAATTATCAAAATTTTCTACTCCATTTTCTTTTTTAGGGATTTCTATGTTTTTAGATTCATGAAAAATAGTCGAGGCATCTTTTTCTTCAATATAATGATCTTCTTCTCCTTTAGAAAGGAATGCTGCTAAATCATCAATATAATCACCATCTTCATCTTTTTCTATTTCTTTTTCAGGATCTGGAATTTTATGTTGAGGAGCATTAATATATGATTGTTCTTCTGGCGAGAGTAATGAAGAAATATCTTCTTCGCTAGTTTTAGTAGTTTGACTGTTTTGATTATTTTGATTATTTTGATTATTTTGATTGTTTTGATTATTTTGATTATTTTTATTATTGTTGATGGTAATTTGTTGCTGTTGATGATATTGTTGCTGCAGTTAAAGTTATTGTTTTTTCTGTCGTTGATGTTGTTCTTGTATATGTTGTTGTTGTTGCTGTGGTTGTAATTAGAAACC
>CAMZLA010000028.1 GCA_947311665.1 uncultured Candidatus Altimarinota bacterium
ATAATGCATGGAAAAACTTCTCAAATAATTCATAACAATAGTGTTTTGTTTAGAGATATTCCTTCTCCATTTACTGGAATGCGATACCATTCATTAATTGCCGAACATTCATCATTTCCAGAATGCTTAACAATAACCGCTCATACTGATGATAATATTATTATGGCATTGGAACATAAAAAATTTCCTATTTATGGTGTTCAATTTCATCCAGAATCTATTGGTTCACCTCATGGAAAACAAATGATTAAAAACTTTTTATCTCTATAAAAACTGTAAAAAAATATGAAATCGACAGATATGTTTTTTTCGGCAGAAGACAGAAAAAAATCTGAAACCCCCATTCAGATTATTCACTCTTCATCAGTTCAACCAAAAGGACTTGCTCCATCTCCTTTTATTGTTTCGTTATGGGAAGGAGAAAAAATTCCAAAATTCCAGAATATAAAAAAGAATATAACATATAGTACAACTGAAAAAGAAAATAATATTCCACCTCTTTCTTTTGATGAAGATGAAGAATTGCAAACAATAGAAAATCTTTTTAGAGGAAATGGAAGAATTGAATATAATGCAACATCACAAAAAAGAAATGATGAAAATTTTGTTCAGCAATATGAAGAACAAAATAAAAAAAGAGAAGATGAACAATTATATTCAAAAAATATTGCTCCTAAAAAAATAAGAATTCCTTCACGAGAAGAACAATTGCAAAAAATGAAAAATAGTAAAAAAGACTATTCTATTATTTTCAATAAACCATCTCAAAAAAATAATAGCTTTTTTCGAAATTTTGCATTTTGGAAATAATATATAAAAACTGAAATACAATATAAATCAAGAGAAATTAAGAGAAATAAAACAAAAAACATCTTGAAAAAAAGAAAGAAATGCGAAACAATATATTTAAATCTCTCGTCAGTGTTCGAAACTCATGACTATAATTCAAAACTTTCTATCACAACTTACAGGGAACAGCTCTTTCGTTCATGCCGTGGTATGATGTCGTGCGTTCCAACTTGAATATTCCTGTTTGTTTTGAATTTTTTTGTCATTCGGCACTGAGGAGATTTTTTTTTATTTATATATATAATGAGCAATATTTCTTCAACTCTTCAAGAATCACTTTCATCTCTCCCCTCTTGTGCAGGAGTCTATGAAATGAAAGCAAAAGGTATCGATGGAGAAAAAGGAGAAACTTTATATATTGGAAAAGCAAAAAATTTAAAAAGCAGAGTAAAAAGCTATTTTCTTTCATCGGCAAAACATTCTATTCGAATACAAAAACTTATAGAAAAAGTTCATCATATAGAATGGACAGAAACAGGCAGTGAAATAGAAGCCTTAATTTTAGAAAATAATTTAATAAAAGAAAAATATCCGAAATTCAATATTTTATTACGAGACGATAAAACATATTCATATATAAAAATTACAAATGAAGATTTTCCTCGTATTGTTTTAGTTCGAAAAGTGATGAGAGATGGAGCAAAATATTTTGGTCCAAAAACCTCAACCAAAAGTGTGAGAGATACTATAGATCTTTTACAAGATATTTTTCTTTTTAGAAGCACTGCTATAGAAATTATTGAAACTGATGAAATTGATGAAAATGGAAAGAAAAAAATTGAAGTAAAAGCTGGAAATCAGAAATATCCATGTCTTCATTATCATTTAAAAAAATGTGAAGCACCATGTTTGGGGAATATTTCTAAAGAAAAATATTCTGAAAAAGTAGTGAATGCTATTGGGTTTTTACGAGGAAATACAAAAGAAATAAAAGAAATAATTCAAGAAAAAATGTTGAATTATGCAAAAAATTCTCAATTTGAACTAGCAGCAAAAGAAAGAGATAAACTCACTGCTATTGAAAAAATTTCTGAAAAACAAATAATATCTGCTCCAAATGAATTTTCTGCCGATATTATCGGAATGTTTTCAAATTGGGGTCATATGTTTTTTCATGTTTTTTCTTTGAGAGAAGGAAAAATAATCAATTCTGAAACATTTCCTATTTATATTGCAAATGAAAGTTCTCTTGAACCTCTCCCGTTTCTTGCACAAGAAGAAGCATTGCAATCATTTTTAAAATCTCATATTTCTCGAGTTTCAGATATTCCAAAAACTATTATTCTCGATGAAAATTTTATTACAACTGATGAAAAAAATATTTGGGAAAAATTTTTTACAACTCAATGGGAGCAAAAAACAGAAATTTCACTTCCACAAAAAGGGAAAAGAAAAGAGTTATTATTACTTGCTCATCAAAATGCAGAGAGTTATGCAAAGCGTCATGCAATGAGTTTTCTAAAAAATAACGATGATATAGATAAAACTTTAGAAAAATTACAAAAAAAACTTTCTATGAAAATGCTTCCAAAACGAATGGAATGCTATGATATTTCTCATTTTTCTGGAGTAAAAACGGTTGCCTCTATGGTGGTTTTCATCGATGGAAAAGCAAAAAATTCGGAATATAGAAGTTTTAATATTACAAGTCTAAAAGAGCATGATATAGATGATTTTAAATCGCTTGCAGAAACATTATCAAGACGATTATCTCGATTGCCAGAACGATATAATGAAAAATGGTCTATTGAAAAAATAAAAAGAAAAAAAGATTTTTCTTTTAGTTCATCGGTTGCAAAA
>CAMZLA010000029.1 GCA_947311665.1 uncultured Candidatus Altimarinota bacterium
TATATTTACTTGATGTTTTACAAGTATTACAAACAGAAAATATTGAAATTATAACAGGAGATTCTCTCGCACCAGTAAAAGTTGTTGCAGAAGGAGAAGAAGGATTTACTCATATTTTAATGCCTTTGAAGGTATAGAAAATTTTTATAGATATTTTTTTAAATTAATACCTGTACAAAAAAAAGCTAAAAAATTTTTTAGCTTTTTTTTTATGCCCAAATTTTCTTTTTCTTTAAAAATTTAAAAAAGAAGAAAAATGAAATAAGAGAAGCAAATAAAACTCCTAATACAATAATAAGAAATGCAGAAAAAGAGCTTTCGAAAGAGTTTTCTACATTCATTCCATAGAACCCAGCAATAAGAGTCCCAATTGCTAAAATAGCGGTTCCAACTGTAGCAAGCAAATCGAGTTGCATCATAATATTTCTGATATTTGCCATTTTTAATGTAATAATTTCTTGCATATCATCAATATTTTCTTTTTGTTGATAAATTTTATGCGAGAGTTCCATTATTGGTTCGAGCATATTTTCAAGAATAGATTCAACATCCTCTTCTTCAAAATGCTCATTTTTTTCTTCAGCTAATAAAATATCAGAAATTTCATCATCATCTTCCAATATTTCATTTAATGCATCTTGCAATTCTTGTGTTTGTTTTTCTTGTCTCAACAGTTCTTTTTTCATCCGTAGCAATTCTTCAAAATATTCTTGAGTAGGATTATCTGATGATTGGTTAAGAAGTGTATTTAATTTTTTATTAAATTCATTAAATCTATTTGAAATTTTTTTAGAAATAAATTCAAATCCTACTTCTAAAATTAAAAATTCAAATGGAATATGATGATCTTCAGAACTTTTATTTTGTATTTTTTCTTTTATAAGTGTAGAAAATTCTCTTTGGCGTTTTTCATTTTTCATTGGGAAAAAATATGCTTTTTCTTGTCCAATACAAAGTTTAACTTCTCCTAAATTTACAACAATTCCATTTCCACGCACAGAAATAGTAAAAAGCTGTCGCAAAAAAAGAATAGGTCGTAAATCTCGACTATGCATATCGAATTCTTTAGCAAGATTTTTTTTATTTACCACTTGCTCTACAATTCCCCCATTGGTTGATATTTCAAACATTTTCATTGCTATTATTTTCTCATAAAAATTTGTTTTTTTCAAGAGCTGGAATAATAAAAAAATATATATTACACTTCATATATATTTATATTTATATTTATATTTACATTTATATTTTAAGTTTTAACTTCTTAATTTTTTATTAACTTTTTTAATTTTTTTATGTCTCAACCACTTGTTTCTATTATAATGGGATCTTCATCAGATTTACATATTATGAAAAATGCAAAAACTTTTCTCGATGAACAAAATATTTCGTGTGAAATAACAGTTGTTTCTGCTCATAGAACTCCTGATAAAATGTTTGAATATGCAAAAAATGCAAAAAAAAGAGGAATTAAAGTTATTATAGCAGGAGCAGGAGGAGCAGCTCATCTTCCTGGTATGGTAGCATCAATGACTCCTTTACCGGTAATTGGAGTTCCTATTCTTTCTTCAAATTCTATTGCTGGAATAGATTCATTACTTTCTATTGTTCAAATGCCAAATGGAATTCCTGTTGCAACTGTTGCTGTAAATGCTGCATTAAACGCTGGAATTTTATCAGCAAGAATTTTGGGAATATCTGATGAAAAAATTTCTCATCAAATGGAAGAATATGCAAAAAATTTAGAAAAAAAAGTAGAACAACAGTTACAATCTCCAGATTTTCAATAGGCTATATCTTTACTTTTATAGGCTCACTATCCATTCAATAACTGTAATATCTATTTAATAAGATATATATTTTTTATCTTTTTTTAATTATAATTAAAATCTTTTTTTCTCAATAAATATTCATGAGCTTCGAGTAAAGCAATTGCTCCTTCTCCTGCTGCAACAATAACCTGTTTATGAATTTGATCGGTACAATCTCCAGCAGCAAATATTCCTGCAGTATGTGTTTGTTTTTTTCTATCGGTAATAATTTCTTTCTTACTATTTAATTCAACAATTCCGTCAAGAAAATCGGTCGCAGGAATTTGTCCAATTTCTTCAAAAATTCCCTCACATTGAAATTCTTTCACCTTTCCATTTTGCACATATTTCAATCCAGAAACTTTATTTTTTTCATCAAGTAAAATTTCTTGTGTTTCTACCATATATTCCACTTTAATATTTTTATTTTCTTCAATTTTATCCATTAAACACCCTTCTCCCATCAAAGAATCTAAATTTGTAAAAATAGTAATATCATCAGTAAATTTTGAAAGCTGAATAGCAACATCCATTGCAGAATTTCCTCCACCAACAATCGCCATTTTCACATCTTTATACAATGGAGCATCGCATGTTGCACAAAATGAAAGTCCGTTTCCTTTCATTGCTACTTTTTCTCCTGTAATATTGAGCGTTCGTGGAATTTTCCCTGTTGCTATAACAACAGTATGAGACTGAAACCTCATATTTTCTTTTGGAGTATTTTTTTTATTTTTTTCATCAGCTGATGAAATTTTTCCTGTAACAATTTCAAAAACATTATTATTTTTTTGAATACTTTCTACCATTTCTTTTTCTCGAACCCATAAATCAAAATGATCATTGTCATCATCTACTTTTTTTACATGTTCAAAAAATTGTTTTGTGAGTTCTGGACCTGTTGCTTGCCCTACTCCTGTATAATTTTCTATATCTGATGACCACATCATTTGTCCTCCTGTTTTCCCTGTAATAATAAGAGCTTTCATTTTTCTTCGTGCTGCATAAATAGCAGCTGTCATTCCTGCTGGTCCAGCTCCAATAATAATAACATCAAAAATAGCAGGATATAACGGTGTTTGTGTGTTTTTCATAAGAAAAGAAAAAAGAGAGTATCACTCTATTATACTCTCTTTTTTCTTTTAAAACAAGTTAAACATTGTTTTCCCCATACAATCATGAAAACTAAAACCATAGATAAGTGGAAGTTCTATTATAAAAAATATGAAAAGAGGAACGATTATTGCACCAGCAAGAAACCAGAGAATATATTTTTTAGATCCATTATTAGAAATAAAAGAAAGCACTCCTCCAAATCCCAACATTGCAAAAAGAACATATTCAAATGCATGATATAAAAATTGTGGTCGTTCAATGAGAACAAATGGAGCAATATTTGCAATAATCATTGCAAAAAGAAAAAAGTAAAGAGCAGAAGGCATTTCTGCTTTTTGATGTTTCACAAATAATACATAGGAATATCGAATAGCAAAAGCAAGAATAATTATTCCCAGTAAAAAAGTTGAAAATGGTAAAATTTTCCATACAAAATTATTGGGCAAAAGATGTAATTGTTTTTGGTATACATCTCTACATTGAGTGTTTTCTTCAAAATTTCCTCCAATCCATTTGTTCCATTGTTCAGCAATAAATCCAGAAGGAGGAGTTTTTTCTTCTTTATTCCATAAATAAATAGATTTTTTTCCTTCCACCCAATCTTTTGGTCGGCTAGAAAAGGGATGTTTATTTCTAATACCTGCACTTCGTTCTCCCATTTGTCTATTAAGTTCTATAAAATTTCCATACAATTTCCAATTATCCCAATCATAAATATATTCATCTTTTTGATAATTTGCTGGATTTTCATTTTTTTCATCAAAATTAATATTTTTTATTTTTTTCAAAATCCAATTTTCTCCATTTGGGTTGATGAAAAAAGTTTTTGTTGCAATTTCTTCATTATTATAATCTATAGAATTTTCTAAATTTTTTCTAAATTCTGGACTATGAAAAGCATCTCCTTCTCCAGAAAAAGGGAGAACAGAAAAATGAATAGCAAAAATTGCCATATAGAAACTGATGATAAAAATAAACCCAGAAAGTGCTTGCATCAGTAGTTTTTTCCAATTTCCATCTTTTATCAATGCAAAAATCCAAACCAATCCAGCAATTCCAAAAAGACTTATTCCTGTCCATTTAATAGACACAGAAAGAGCAATGCAAAAAACTGTCCCAATCCACCATTTCCATTCTTGTTTTTTATAATAGAGGAATGCAAAAAATGTTCCCAAAACCATAAAAAACATAAGCATCGAATCCATCAAAATATATTGTGATTCTGTTATGAAAGCTGGAGAAAAAAGGGTAAGACTCCCAACAATAATAGAAATAGGAAAAGATCGAGTAAGAAAAAAAGCAAAAAGAAACATGAGCGGAACGAGTAATGCTCCAAAAAAAGCAGGAACACTTCGCATTCCAAAAACATTTAAAGAATTATTATATTCAGCGCCAATAGTATATGTTTCTAGTCCTCCAGTTTTAATTGTTTTAAGAGTATCTTTTATATCTTCATATTCATTTCGAAGTGTTTTTATTTTTTCCATGTCTTCTGATTCTGTTTCTTTTTGTATAATAATTTTTTTTTCTAATTGTTTTTTTTCTTTTTCCAGCATTTCTTTTTTTTCTATTGAAGCTTTTACCTCCTCCACAAAATCAGAAATTCCATACATTTTAGCATTTTCCCACAAAATCAATTTTCCTAAAGGAGGATGAATATCGAAAAAATATTCTCCTTTTTCATATTCTGAAACAAAATGAAAGAAATGAAATTCATCAAAAACAACTTCTTTTGGAGATTCGAGAAATGCAAAACGAGTTACAAGTCCCAATAAAAGAAAAATAATTGTTCCATATATCCAGTTTTTATTGAAGAAATTAAGCATAATAATGGTGAAAATATATTTTTATAAAAAAACTCTTGACTGATATATCTATATAGTGATAAGATTATCTGAAATATTTAGAAGGTTTTTACATTAAATATTCTTAATTAAATATTCTTAAATATTTCAGGAGTAATTAAAAAAAGTTTGCAAATTTTTTTATATTTAAAGGTTATTTTCATATCTGGCTTAGAAAAACTATTTCTAGAGAACAAGAATGAAAATATACTTCTATATATTACACCAAAACATACAAACATCAAAATATACACACAAAAAATACATATATATAAAACAAATACACAAAAAAAATAAAATAAAATAAAATACCTTGCCCTACTTGACAGTATGATATCTCCTTTGCTAATAATAATAATAATAAACCAAGGGTTAAGGGAAACCTTTGACCATTTCCCAAAATAGATGCGTGACCAGAACATGTGTCTCACTGATCATTTCTTAGTAAGTTCGAAGCCATGGCTCCTGCTTCAAGACATTTGTGGTAAATTCATGAATTTATACTTGTGGTTCTTTTTCTTTGGATGATATTGAGTCATTTAGACTGATTTCTAGTTAATAAAAATACATATATAAATAATAGAGAGAGAGAGAGAGAGAGATCGAGAAAGAGAGAGAGAGAGAGAGAGATCAAAAAAACACACAACTAAACA
>CAMZLA010000030.1 GCA_947311665.1 uncultured Candidatus Altimarinota bacterium
AGTTCTTTTTCAATGATATATTGAAATAATCCATCCCTAATATTATTATCTGCTATAACTGTTAATTTCGAACTCATCCTCATTATTAATTCATTATAATTTGTTGGATTAGTATTAAAATATTCATAAATAGTTTTTTCACTTATTATTCTATGTTTCTCTCTCATATAATTTCTTTTTATACATTCTTGAACATTTACATTAAAATATATAGCTATATAATCAAGTTTAATTCTGCTGTCTTTTATTTGATTCATAATAATTTTACGATTTTTTAATGTATTAAAATATGTTGTATCCAAAACAACACTATTTCCATTATTTAATAAGTTTATAGTTTCTTTTATAATGTTATCAAAAACTATTTTTTCTATTTTTTCTGAGTAAGTATTGCCAAATAATTTTTCTCTGATATTATCAGATGATAAAATATGTAAGTTAGCAAAATTATTTGAACAATAGGTTGACTTACCAGATCCAGGTAAACCAATTAAAAAATATAATTTTAATCTTTCAGTATTTAAATTCATATACACTCCTCAGAAATTTAATTTTTATTTTGAATGTCTTTTGACACTATAGATAAGATTTCATTTTTAGACAAGTATGAAGTATCTATTTCTTGGTATTTAAAATTAGAATCTTTTAATAAAAATAATCTTGCTTTATCTTTTATTTTTTCAAATCTTATTTCTTTTAAATCAGATTCTTTATCTATACCATCTTTTTCATTAATTCGTTTTAATCTTACTTCTTCATTTGCAGTTAAAAGATATACTTTATAAATAGGTGGCATCAATGAAATAAGTTCTTGATAAAGAGGTATAATATTACCCCATTCTTTCTCATCTATTCTTGATAAATATATGCTAAAAGTAGATAATATAGATCTATCAAAAACTATAAAATCACTTTTTAATTTATCTATGGTTTCTAAATTTGCTGATAAATAATAAAATAAACTTGCTTTATCTGACCATTTACTATATGTATTGTTCCTAAGTTCATTAAATTCTTTTGGTATAGAATAAATTGTTTCTAAATTAGTAAATTCCTGCTTTAATCCATCAATTAATGTTGATTTACCTGTAGCATTACCACCTTCAATTATATAATATTTAGTTTTCATTCACTTCCTTAATAATATTTGTATGTTTTATTCTATTTTTTTCTTCAAGTTTTTTACCATTACTAAAAGAATTTAAATATCCTAGATAGCCACTAACTCTTCTGATTTTTGTAATATCTACACTTCCACAGTGTACACATTGTTCATTGTCTTCTGTTTCAAGACCACAATTATTACAAATATCTTTTTCAAAATTAAAACCTAAGTAATGAGTATTATTATCTTCTGCAATTTTTATAAAATCTTCAAATCCATTAATATTTTCTTTAATATGAGATACTTCAATATATGATATACACCCTCCATTACAATACTTATGATGAGAGCCTTCCAATGATATTTTTTCAATTGGATTTACCAATTCATAAACTGGAACATGAAATGAATTTGTATAAAAGCCCTTTTTTAAAATATGATTATAATCTTTACTATATTCTTTATCTCTATCATTTTTTGGAAAAAAATATGAAATACCTTCTCCTGATACTCCAATTAATGTAACTATTTTATTGCTAGTTTTTGATAAATTTCTACATATATTTGCCATAAAATCTAAAACTTTATCAATGAATAGATGTTTTTCTTGTATTGTATTATTTTTCATTAATATCTCTGTCATTTCATGTGCTCCTATAAAGCCTAATGCTAAACTTGCTTCATTTAAAATATCATCTATATTTTTATTAAATGGGTACAATAAGTTGTTATTAACTAAAATAGGTGCATTTTTTAATTTTATATCTTTTAAAATATTTTGATTTTTTATTAAGATATCTAATGATTTTTTCATTAAACTTTCTATTTCATCAAAAATTTTATTTTTATTATTTATTTGCATTGCTATGTTTGGTAAATTAATAGAAATAGCTCCAATATTAGTTCGCCCAATACCATATTTTTCACCACTACTTGTTTCTAATAATCTCGATCTACATCCAACTGTATGTAAATGAAGGGGGTTAATATTCTTATTTACAGCACTATCTGCTAAAATATAAGTTGGGTTCATTTGATATGAAGTTGTTTTTAGTGATTGTTTATATAAATAATAAAATTTATCATTTTGTGATTTGTTAATTCCTGATTTTACTCTAAAATGAATATTTGGAAATATATAAGGCTTACCTTTACTTGCACCATCTTCTAATATTTTCAAAATAGCTTTTGTAATTAATGCAGATTGGCTGTTTTCTACAATACCTATAGTAAAAGATACATAAGGAGATTGATTACCAAATCTACTATTCGCAAAATTAATAATTTTAAAAAATGATTGAATTTGAAAATATAACTCTTCGTATGTAGGAAATTTTATATCTAATTTTTTAAATAATTTTTCTAATTCATAATCAAAATTAACAAAAGTTAATCCACCTGAAATTTCATTTTCAATATTTATAGTAAAGATATTTAATTGTGTAAAAACATCATAAATATTTGTAGGTTTTTCAAGCTTAACATTATTTATTATCAATCCATCTTGAAATATATGTTCTAATGAAATTGATACACAATTTAATGTAATTTCAAAATATTCAGAATCGTGCATATAAATTTTATTATTATCAAACAAGCTTTTTTCTTCTTTAGTTAAATATTTATATATATCTTGTTTGTGCGACTTTACACCCGTATCATAAATTATATTTGCTGAACTGTTATAGTTGTTAGTATTGTCTTTTATTATTTCAGTCTTACATACTTTCATATTTTACCTTTTTGTTTATAAAGTTTATTGATTGGTTAGATGAACCATAAAACTTACCATAAATTTTTTTATTTATATCAAATTTGCCAGTTTTAATAAATGTTAAGTTTTTTATTATGTTGTTATCAATTTCTTCCAGTTGATAGCTAGTGTATAGCCCAATATCAAAATCTTTTTTCTTTAATTCATTTATTAAAAGGATTAAAGCTTCTTTTTGTTCTAATGGTTCACCACCACTTATTGTAACTTTTTTTTGTGGAGTTTTATTGTAAATCTCATCAATTAATGTTTTTACTGTAAAGAGTTTACCATTTTTCATGTTCCAAAAGTCTTTATTTTGGCATCCATTGCATCCAACATTACAACCACTAAAAAATATTGATGTTCTCAATCCATCTCCATCTACCATACTGCCATATACAATACCTGCTATATATATTTCCATGTAAATTTTATTTCCCCTTATGATAACGGTTGAAGATAGCCGATAAATTGCCGCTAGGTAATTTTATTCGCTACTCTGTTTTGTTAGATAATAACTATGACATCATTAAGATATCATGACTTCTTTTAATTTGCTTTAATGGTTCTAATGTTTTTTCACTTATCTCATAATAAGCTTGATAATCTTTATATATTTTATCTATAATTTTATCATTAGTAATTAATGGTCCACTTTGTGGTGCTAAAAAGAAAATAGTATTTGTTAATATTCGACCTCTTAAAATAGCCTCTCCATTTAATTTGATTCTTTCTCCATTTAAAACTGCCCAGCCTGAATCAAATTCTGTTCTAGTGATATAATGTTCCTTAAAAATACCAAATTCCTCATAACCAGTAGCTTCATGATACAAACCTGTTGATGAAAAAGAATCAGTTTCAATTATTATACAACTTCCACCAAAACTTTCATGATGTTTATAAAACCAAATTGATTTTATTTTAATTTCATCTAATCCAACTATCCAACATGTAGCACAATATTCAGCTTTTACAATCTCATAAATATTCATATCTGAATAACCTTGGCTCCACCAAAGATTTAATTTCTTTACATTTGATGATAAATCATTCATTATTTCATTGATTGTTTTACTATCTGTATATGTTTTAATTCCTTGTCGCATACCAAATTCAGGCATATATTTGTAAATTATTTCATCAAAATTATGTAAAGTATCTTCCCAGCTAATCTTTTTTTTATTTTGTAAAAAATTTTCAATATCCTGTTTTGAAGAAAATCTATTCTTAGGATTATTAGACAACAAAATCTTTATCAGTTTTTCAAATTCTTTATAGTTTTTGTCATATTTTGCAAAAGTTATATTATCTTGACCTCTTAATGTATCATTTGTAATCAACCAATATAGCACTTGTCCTATAGCATACCAGTCAGCAGTAAATGTGATTTCATCAAATTTTTTACTAGATTGCTCGGGAGCAGAATAATAAAAATTTGCTAATCTATCACTTTTTTTAGTATCAACAAGTTTAATATGTTCATCATCATTAAATTTTGCTATATCAAAATCACCCAATACTAATTTTCCATCCAAAATAAAAATATTTTCTGGTTTTATATCTCTGTGTATAATTTTTTTATTATGAATTATATCAACTATATTTATTAAACTATTAAATAATTTTTTAAAAAGGGTAAAGTCAAATGTATCATTTTTCTTTTTATCTTCAATATAAACTTTTAAAGTATTTTCTGCTTTTGGCATTATAATATATGGTATTTTAATTTGTTCATTAATTTCTATACTATCAAAATGTATTTGAGGTAATATCACTCCTAAATGTTGAATTGATAATAAATTTAAATGAGCTTGTTTAAATCTTTTAAAAGTTGTGTTTTCTTTTTCTTTTATATTTTCAAGTAAAAATTTAATAGCATATTCTTTGCCATGAAAACTAAACCCTTTTACAACTGATGTTCCACCATTACCTAAAACTTTTGATGATAATAAAAAATCTCCATATATATTAGTTATTTTCTGTTTTCTATTTAAATACTCATTAAGTTCTTTTTTTAAAATATCTTTACTTAATGGCAAACTATCTTTTGGAACTACTGCTTTCTTTAATTCTTTTGGTGCTAAATAATTTATTAAAGGTTCAAATTCATCAGATAAGAATCTAGTTCTTTCATCATACTTCTGGAATTTATCTTTAATAAATCTCCAAAATGAATTTAAATCACCATTCGTTTTCAGCCAAACGGGAAGATAACTTTCTATTTCATTATTTGATAATAATTCACTTCTTAACACTTTATACTCATTATCTGAAACTTCTTTTCCCGTTGCACGAGATTTTAGTAAGTTATTTAAATAATCTATCTTTTCATAATCTGTTTTTAAAAATTCTATACTCAATATAATGTTCCTTACAATTGTTATCTAACGACTGAATTGAGAAATATTTGAGCCGCTAGGGTCAAATATTTCTCTCCAATGTTTTGTTATATGTTTTAGCTATACTTTTGTTCTTCAATAGCTCTTATTACCAGAACACCAAGTTGTCTCGTTATATGAAGGTTCCCATTTAAATTTTCAATACTAACATGAAGTTCTCTTGCCAAATCTCTAAGATGTGG
>CAMZLA010000031.1 GCA_947311665.1 uncultured Candidatus Altimarinota bacterium
ATTTGATTTTATATGTGTTTCTGTGGTAGAATATAGGGAAAAAACCATTTAAACATATATATATGAAAATACATTTTTCTGGAGCAGCACATGAAGTAACAGGATCGAAACATTTATTAGAAATAAATGGGAAATTTATTTTACTCGACTGTGGATTATTTCAAGGGAAACGAAAAGAAGCCGATAAAAAAAACAGAGAATTGCCTTTCAATCCAGAAAAAATTGATGTAGTCGTTGTTTCTCATGCTCATTTAGATCATTGTGGAAATTTACCATATCTCACAAAACATGGGTATAAAGGGAAGATGTATATGAGTCATCAGACTTCAGATATTGTTCCTATTATGCTTGCAGATTCGGCATATATTCAAGAAATGGATGCAAATTTGCCTCTCGTCATTTAAAAGATACCGATGTTCCAATAGAACCATTGTATACGGAAAAAGATTTACCTGCTGTTTTTTCTAAAATAGAAGGAATTTCTTTTCATAAAAAAACAGAAATCTTACCAAATATTTTTGTAAAACTTTATCATGCTAGTCATATTTTAGGGGCAGCAGTTGTAGAAATTTCTTGGACTGATGAAAAAACAGGAAAAGAAAAAATTCTTGTTTTTTCTGGGGATTTGGGACGACCAGAAAAAAACATGCTTCCAGATTTAGAAAGTCCAGAAAAAGCCGATTATCTGCTTACAGAATCTACATATGGAAATAGATTACATGAAACAGCCAATGAATCGAAAGCAAAAATGGCAAAAATAATAAATAGAACCGTTGAGCAAAATGGGAAAATAATTATTCCATCATTTTCTCTTCAGCGAACACAAGAACTTATTTATGATTTACATCTATTGCAAGAAGAAGGGAAAATTCCATTTATGCCTATTTATGTCGATTCTCCACTTGCAATAAAAGTAACAAAAATTTATCAAAAATATAGACATGCATTCGATGAAGAAACACATACAGATTTTTTTGATAGAGGAGAAGTTCCTTTAGAATCGAAATATATTAAATATACTCCAAGTGTAGAAGATTCTAAAAAACTGAAAAATTTAAAAGAACCAGCTATTATTTTAGCCGCAAGTGGAATGTGTGAAGGAGGACGAATTCGTCATCATCTGATGAATGAAATTGGAAAAAGAGAGAATACAATTCTCTTTGTAGGGTATCAGGCAACATATACATTGGGGAGAAGAATTTTGGAAAAACGACCAGCGGTAAAAATTTTTAATAAATATTATAAAGTAAAAGCTGATATTCAAAAAATTAACGGATATTCTGGACATGCCGATTATAATGAAATTTTAGATTTCATTCGTCCAATAAAAGATATTAAACGAGTTTTTGTTGTTCATGGAGAACCAACTCAGAGTTATGAATTTGCAAATAAACTGCGAAAAGAAAGAACCGATTGGATTATTGATGTTCCAGAAAGTGGAGAAGTTATAGATCCAGAAACATGTATTGGTGGAGTATGTCCGTGGAATGAATAGGAAAAAAATATTGTGCAGTTATTAAGCCTGTAGAAATACATTTCGACAGGCTCAATGTCCAGATACAGGCTTAGTGTACAAATAATACGTTCAGTGTTTGGGTAACAAATTCAGTGTCTGAGTGTTTTTATCCATTCCCCCATTTCACTCCTTTTCCATTTACAATTCCTACATAAACAATTCCAAAAGTTCCTGTGATAATATAAAAATTTTCTTTTTTTTCTATTGTTGCATTTTCATCTTTTTTAGAAATTTCGGCTATAATATTTTCTATCTCTTTTTTTTCATCGGTTGAGAGTTTTTTGAGTGGAGAAAAATTTGGGAAAAAATTTTGTTGTGAAAGAAGTTTTTCTAAATTCTCTATTTTTTTCTCTAAAAAATCATTTTTTTCCAATGAAATATTTTCATTATCATTCATTTTAGATTTTTCATTTACTAGATTTTTTAGATTTTCTTTTTTGTGTATATTCCTATTTTTAGGAAACAAACCAATAATTATTTTTTTTAGAGACTTGAATATTTTTTTTGTTCCTGCAATTATTCCAGCAAAAGAAATTCCATCTTTCACCATATCGAAAATATATGGCATTTTATACCAATCTCCAGATATTGCTTGAATAAATCCCACAAGAGCCATGAAAAAAACTCCAACAGTAAGCCAAGCAAAAAAAGAAAGAAAACTTCCCAAAGTCCACAATGCTATAAAAATAAGAAAAAGTATAAATGCTTGTGAAGCATGATGTTGAATAAACTTTGAATCTCTTCGAGTAAGAAGAAGAATTGGAGATAAAATTAAAAAATAACTCGCCGCTGCCGTATCTTTATTATTTTCTACATCAGAATTATTAGGATTATTTTCAATTTCTTTAGTATTCTCAATATTTTCAGTGTTTTCATCAGAATGTGTTTCTATTTTCATAATATTTATTTAAAAATTGTTTATTATTAAAAAAAATATATAATATTTTTTTCTCTATTATCTCATTTATTACAACATTTTTCAAGAGAAGTAATATTCAAGTAATCTTCTCCTCTTTTTTTTATGATATAATTTTTTTAGAAAAACTTTAAAAAAACTTATGTCAGAATTTGTACTCATACTCTTCTCTCTTTTCATCATTATCAGCCTTATGATTCATATCATCGGGACTATTGCCGATGGAGCATTTATGGAATGGACTGAATATTTTAAAAAAAAATGGGGACTCAGCAATTTTGTAGCAGGAGAAACTATTCAAGCGTTGGGAACAAGTGCACCAGAAATTGCTATTAGCATTATTGGGCTTTATATTTTACAAGAAAATCCTGCATTGGGAATGGCAACAATTATTGGTTCGGCTGTTTTTCAAATAACAATTGTTATTGGAGTCCCAATTCTCTATGCTAAAAAATCTGCAAAAATTGAACCAAAAGGATTATTGAGAACCGCATCGGTTTATGGTGGATCTGTAGTTTTGCTTTGGTTTTTTGTACAAAATGGAGAAACTCCAAATCTTCTTTGGTGGGAACTTCTCATTCTCGCTCTCTATCATATTGCATATGTTATTTTTCTCATTGTCAATAGACCAAAAGGAAAAAGTGAAGACGATACTCCAGAAAATCATGATGATGAGATTGAAGGAAAAACTTTATTTGTACGAGTTATTGATAGAATGCTGAGTTTTATTCCTACTCCAAAATCTAAATATGGGATTATGAAAGGAATTCCTGTTGGATTTCTCATTACTCTCATTGCTATTGGAGCATCGAGCTATGTTTTTGTAGATGCATCGGTTACATTTGCCGAAATGATAGGAATTTCTTCTACGCTTATTGCTCTTACTGTTTTAGCAGGAGGAAGTTCTATGCCAGAATTATTTTCAAATATTCCTCTCGCAAAAAAAGGAAATATTGATCAAGCAATAGGAAATGCTTTTGGAAGTAATACACTTGATATTTGTATTAGTTTTGCACTGATGTCAATTCCTTATACCTTAATGGTTGGAGGAATTTCTGGTCCAGATTTAGAGAAAATGATGACTCCCATATTATTTCTTTTTGGATATTTATTTATTGTATTATTAACTTTTGCTCTTACGAAATTTAAAACAAAACAATGGCAAGGGTGGTTTCTCATTGCATTATTTATTGCATTTGTTGTTATTAATTATTTTATGGAAGTATAAAATAATTTCTCTATACAATAAAAATTATTTATTTACTCTCTTTTGTTATGAAAAAAGCATATTTAATTATTCTCGATGGTTTTGGATTGGGTCTACATGACAAAGGAGATGCCTTGTTTCAAGGAAAAACACCATATATCGATTCTCTTCTAGAGAAATATTCTTTTGCACAATTAAAAACTCATGGTTCTGCTGTCGGATTACCAGAATTTCAAACAGGAGGAAGTGAACCAGGACATATAACAATTGGGGCAGGGCGAGCAGTAAAACATTTATTAACAAAAATTAATGATGAAATAGATTCTGGACATTTTTTTGAAAATGAAAAATTGAAAACGCTCATGAAAAAAGCAAAAAAACAAAACAAAATTCATATCATCGGGTTGATGAGTGATGGAGGAATTCATTCGTTTCAGCCTCATGCATATGGACTGCTTGAAATGGCAAAAAAAAATGGAATAGAAAATATTTTTATTCATTTTATTTCAGATGGAAGAGATGTTGGAGATAGAACGGCAAAAGAATATGTTCATCAGTTGCAGAAAAAAAATATTGGGAAAATAGCAAGTCTGGGAGGTCGATTTTTTGCTATGGATAGAGATAATAATTGGGAACGGACTGAAAAGTATATGAATGTTATTTTTGGGAAAATTGATGAGGAAAATATTTCACCTGATGAATATATAGAAAATTTTTATTCTTCTTCATCAGATTCAGATTATTATATTCCGCCAGTTCTTTTTGATGAAAATGGAAAAATTGAAACAGGCGATATTGTGATAAATATTAATTATAGAACAGATAGAATGCGTCAGTTATCTAAAAAATTGATAGAAATTATTGATATTGGAAACTATGGAATTTTTGGTCCATATTGTGATTTTACAGAAGAAAAAGCTGTAGAGCCATTTCATTTTGGAGATATAACGATTAAAAATAGTCTTGGAGAAATTGTTTCACAAAACGGAGGAAGTCAATTACGAATTTCTGAAACAGAAAAATTTAATCATGTAACATATTATTTTTCTGGACAAAGAAAAGAAAAATTTATAAATGAAGAAAGAATTTTAATAAATTCTCCTAAATGCAAAACATATGCAGAAAAACCAGAAATGTCAGCCATTGAACAAACAGAAGCATTAATGAAAGAAATGCGAAACAATGAATATAATCTCATTGTTCAAAATTATGCAAATGCCGATCTTGTTGGGCATTCTGGAAATTTAAAATCAGCAGAAAAAGCAGCAGAAATATTAGATAATTGTTTGCAAAAAATCATTCCTTTTGCACAAAAAAAAGAATATGAAGTTTTTGTAACTGCCGATCATGGAAATGCAGAAGTAATGATAAATAGTGATGGATCTGTAAATAGTTCACATACACAAAATTTTGTTCCGTTTATTTGGGTTGCAGAAAATAAAAAAATAATAAAAAAACAAGGAACATTACAAGATATTGCCCCTAGCATCTTGTCTGTTTTGGGATATAATATTCCTGATGAAATGACTGGTGAGATGATATGGGGGAAATAATATGATGAAAATAATTTTATAACAATTATTTCATTATTGTGTCTCTTCTATTTGTTCTCGCTCACATTTTGTATTAATTTTTTCTGCAAAAATTGATGCAGCTATAATAAGAGATGATCCAATAAATAAAATCCAAGTAGTTGGGATTGTTTTAAAAATAAATGCTTCAACTGTAAAAGTAATGAGAATAGAAATATTAAACATTAAAAAAGCAATAAATCCATCCATTCGGCGAAAGGCTTCATAATTTAAAATTATTCCAATACCAACTAGCATACCTAATCCTAATATCCACAATACATGAGATATATCATAAGAGAATAAAAGAGTTTTAGAAAAGAAAAATAAAGGAATTAATAATATTATTACTCCTGATAAATATGTCCAAAAATTTACAAAATAACTCTGATAATCTTTTAAATATTTTGAATATTGAATAAGAGATATAGTAAAAATAACATCAGTAAGCATATATCCAATAGCATAAATATTTCCCAATAAACTCCCCTCTTTCCCATACAAAATATCATTATAGAAAAGAAATGAGCTCCCAATCCCTCCTAATAAAAATAAGAAGAATATAAGAACTATATTCTTTTTTGTTTTTAAATATGGGATTTGATTTCTCCAAAAAATCATAGCAATAAGTAATGCTAATATTGGAGCAAAATTATTTAATAAAATAAAACTTGTTCCCGTAGTATAATTAAGACTTGAATTAAAGAAGAAACTTATAACAATGAGAGAAATAATACTTAAAATAAGATATTTATTAATAATTATTTTTGGATTCCAATTATTTTTTGATCCAAAAAGTTTAAGAAAAAGAATAGATAAAAAAGAAATAATTAGCCCTCCTAAAAATATAAAAAATACACGAATTGTTACATTCATTTCAATAATAGGACTATATTTTGTAATAATAGGTTGAAGTCCCCAAATAGATACTGCTCCAAATCGAATGAAATACCCAATCACTTTTTGTTTTTGTTTTTCTTTAAACTCTGCTTCTGTAATAGTTTTTTCTTCAATATTGATTTGTTTTTTTTGCTTAAAAAAGAAAATAGGGAATGCCATAGAAAATATTATTACAAGTAATGGAAAATAAAAATCGAGATTATATATATCAAGTCCTCTGGTAATAAACCCCAAAACATAAAGCCCTGTAATACAAATATTGAAAAACATTACAAAAAACAATAATATAAAATTATTTCTGAGAGCAGAAAAATATTGAGCAATA
>CAMZLA010000032.1 GCA_947311665.1 uncultured Candidatus Altimarinota bacterium
TCGAGTAGAGGAAAAATCTTTGGCAAAGCTATTGTATGCCTTGGGAAGAAATTTTTTTGCACTATGAGGAGTGAAAAAATTCATAAAATTTCGTAAGAAAAAAAAGGAAAAATGGCCTCTAAAAAAATTATATCATAAAATATTATTAAATAAGTCTTTTTACTTATGATTTTACTGTAATTTTTTTTGCCAAAAAAAGCAAAGTAAAATAGAAATTTCATTTTACTTTGCCCAGTTATCATCTTTCTTAAAATTTTTTTACTTTTTTACTTTTACACTCTTTATTTATTTTTTATTAAAAAAGCTTAGGGTACTCATATTCCGAGAACATTATCATTTCTTCTTCTGTAAGACGTTTAATCTTGTCTGGATCCTGATCTGCTTTCGACAACATCCCTATCGGCTTATTAGTTCTTCCGAGTGCTTCCATTCCTCCAGATGTGTTCTCAAAAATTTTAAGCTCTTCTTTATAGTACTGAGCTCCTTTCAACAGATCCAAAGGCTTCTTAGTTTTTTTGAGTGCTTCTATTCCTCCAGATGTTTTCTCAAGATTTTCAAGCCCTTTTTCATAGTACTGAGCTCCTTCCAACAGCTCGTCAGGTTTACTAGATTCTCTAACGGCCTCTCTTCTTTCCTTTGTTTTCTTAATATTTTCAAACCCTTCCCCATACTTCAGAGCTCCAACTATAAAACTTGGAACATTAGTAGAGCCTTTAAGTAGTTTAGATTGATTAATTATTAAATTATTATATTTTTTAAACTTATTTATTATTTTATTTGCATTTTTATAGATATCAGAATTTTTCTCTATATGATTTTCATCGTCTATAAGGTCTTCAATAAGACCGATATTAGACTCTAACATTTCTATAAAATATTGTTCTATAACTTCTTGAGTATTCCCTTTCAGATCTTTAATAGCCTTAACTAAGTCATTCTTTGAAGAAAATTTCTTAAGATTATTCCCTATAGATGAATAATCCACCTTTTTTGGAGGTTTTGTATATTGAAAGGAATGTTCATCTAAGAATTTTTCCACCTCTTCTTGAGAAGGAGAAGGAGTATCTCTTTCAGTAATATCCCCAAGAGATAGGATTGTATTTGATGATATAGCCTCTACATGACCATTTAAAGTATTGTTTACAAATTCAATTTTTTCTGTTATTCTCTCTAAAAGAGCATCAAAGACTGGATCTTTAATTTTATCCTTTTCTATTTTTTCTATCAGATTCAATATTGCTTTTTTATTAGGCTTAATTTCAATGTGCCATTTCTTAAGTACCATTTCTATACACCCAAATACCACTACTATATCAGAATGAAGATTCTTTCGAAGTATATTAGCATTACCAGCTTTACAGTTAATTACCATTTTTTTTTCTTTCATAAGTTTTTTTAAAAAGCAGTACTATTGCTTTGGGTGACTTATAGTAGTTTGTCAAGTGTTTTTCTTTGAGTGTTGTTAATCAGCTCTTTCAGCTCCTCGAAAAATTTTTTCTCAAGGGCGCAAGGTTTCATGTTTTTTCTTCAATAAGTAATTTTTGTTAGAACTTTCAACTTTTAATGTATGTATTTATAGTGTCATAGCCAAAAAAATTATAAAATTAATTGTAAAATATCATTTCCAGTTATCCAAAAAAGTAAAATAAGTAATGTAATAAATCCCAATGCATTAATTATTCCTTCTAGACTGCTGGGTAATCGTTTTGGAAATTGATATGATGTTCTGAAAATCTTTGTTGAAATAAATGTTAATAATAATAAAATAGCTTCAATTAATAAAAATATAAATCGTCCACCATCGAGACCTGGAAACGGCATTATATTTAAAACAGCAAGAGAAAGAGATAGCATTGCAGTAAACAGAATTAAACTCATAATATTCCCATATTCAAGCAATGTATTCGTATGACTTGCAATGGCAACAGGTCCTCCCATTCCTTCTGGAATGGTTTGTTTAGAGATAAGTTGTGTAATGAAATTTCCAAGAGCATCAACCGATTTTCCCATTATTTGAAATGAATAAAAAAATGCTTGTTGTGGAGCTTCTTTCCAAGAATATTGTCGATTCTTTATAGGATAAATATGTATTTCTCTTCCTATAGAAAGAGTATTTTCTTGCTGAGAAAAAATATATTTTGAGATAATCCCAATTTTTTTTTCATCAGTTGGAGTTATTTCAAGAGTTATATTTTTATTATTTCTCTCAATTTCAAGTAAAAGAGATTTTTGAGTAGAATTTTTTATTATTTCTGAGATTGTAGAAATATTAAAAACAGAAATATTATTTATTTTTTTTATAATATCTCCCTGTTTCAATTCTGCTTTTTCTGCCGGAGAATTTTTTTGTACCGATGCAATTCCAATTGATGAATATGCAACAAAAAGAGGGAAGTTTATTTCTGTGATATATTTATTTTCAAATGTTTTTGTTTCACTGTTAAATCGTTCAATAACAATTTCTGTTATGGGTTCTTCCAGAATTTTATTATTATTTTCAAAATCATTCTCATCGTTTATCATAATTATTCTGTCTCCTTTTTG
This sequence comes from uncultured Candidatus Altimarinota bacterium, assembly GCA_947311665.1. GTDB lineage: Bacteria > Patescibacteriota > Gracilibacteria > CAIRYL01 > CAIRYL01 > SZUA-1403. The sequence goes on from CAMZLA010000032.1 coordinate 2,545, forward strand.
CAGACCAGAAGTTTCATTTGTAATATTTTGAATGAAAATATCCTCTTTTTCCATCAATAATCCTTCTTCAAGAAACTGTTCATATTCTTCTTTTGAAATAGGGCTTGGTTCTATCCCAACAGTAAAAGCATAGGTAAAAATAGCCCATCCTAAAATAAAATTCATAATTACTCCTCCTGCAATAACCAGCATTCTCCATGCTAAAGGTCTATTTCCAAAAGCATTTGGATGATCGGTGTTTGTTCCATCTTCTCCCATCATTCGTACAAATCCACCAAATGGAATAGCATTCAAAGTCCATTCCATTTCTTCGTTTTCACCTGCTTCATTTTTTGTTTTTCTCACTGTTTTTTTTCCCCATATTTTTGGTGGCATTCCAAATCCAAATTCTAAAACTTTTATTTTTGCCGCTCGTGCAGCCCAGAAATGACCAAGTTCATGCCATATTATTAAAATAGCAAAAATTATTAAAAAAACAATTATTGTAAGAACTATAGAGCTAACTGATGAAAAAAAATTGAGCATGATGGTGTTTATATAAAATTTTTTTATAAATATTCTCTGAAGTATACCGTATTTTATTGTTTATTCCAAATAATAAAATAATAAGGGGAATTTGGAGAGAAAAAAATAATCTGCTTTATTTTTATATTTTCTCAATAACACTCACAACTTCCATATGTGGAGTATGAGGGAACATATCAACTCCTTGAATTTCTTTCAATTTCCACCCTGCCTCTTCCAAGGCTTGAACATCTCGAGCGAGAGTAGAAGGGTTGCAAGAAATATATACCAATTGTTTTACTGGTAAATCTAGAATATATTTAAGAGCTTTTGGGTGCATTCCACTTCGAGGAGGGTCGATAATAACGGTATCAAATGAATTATTTTTCAATATTTCAGGTAAAACATCTTCTACTTTCCCTGTGATAAAAGTGGTATTTGTAATATTATTTTTTTCTGCATTTTTTTCTGCCATTTCAACCGCTTCTTCTACCATTTCCACACCAATAATTTCATCGGCATTTTTACTACAAAAAATTCCAATAGATCCTGTTCCGCAAAATAAATCTAAAACTTTTTTTCCTTTCGTATCCCCCAATTTTTCTGCAATAGTAGAATATAACACTTCTGCTCCTTGTGAATTTGTTTGAAAAAATGAGAAAGGAGATATTTCAAATTTTGTATCTTCCAATTTTTCTTCTAATATATCAGTTCCCCACAAAAGAGATATTTTTGGATATTTAATAGCATCACTTTTACTTTCATTTACCGTTTCTAAAATTCCTGAAACTTTTGATCCATCAGGAAGTGCTATTGTTTTAATTAAATTTACAATATTTTGCCAAAACATTGCTGTTTTATGCCCAGAAGTTATAAAATTTACAATAATATTTCCTGTCGATTTCGATTCTCTAAAAATAAGACCTCTCCAAAATCCTTTAGAGATTAAAGGGTTCCATGGTGCTTTTTTCAAACAATTTGTTTCTTTAAAATATTCTTCAATTTCTCTTCGTAAAATATTAACACTTTCACTTGCAATAAAAACATCGTCTATAGAAACAACTTCAGACCATGACCCAGCAGGATGAAATCCAATAGCAACTCCTTCATCTGTCCATATTTTTTTCCCATCTACAATTTCTCTTTTCATTGTTTCATATCCAATAGAAAATTCCATTTTATTCCGATATTCAAAATGCTTTGGAGATGGTTTTATTTCGGGGATAGAAATATTCTCAAAATTTCTAAAAATTTCTTGCAGTTGTTTGTGCTTAATATTCAATTGGTTGTCATATGAAATGTTTTGATATGCACAACCAGGAAGCATGTTTTTTTGTTCAGACTGATGAATTTCTAAAGGAGAATGTTGTATTATTTCTTCAATTCTTCCTTCTGCATATTTTTTTTTCTTTTTTGTTACTAAATATTTAATTTTTTGTCCTTCAATTCCATTTTTAATTAAGACTTTAAAACCTTCGATGGTAATAATTCCTTTTCCTCCAAAAATAGTTTTTTCTATTACTCCAATATATGTTTTATTTTTTTTAAATATTTCGAGTGTTGGATTTTCTACTGCTTCTGTTATATCTCTTATTTCTTGAATGTTTTTTGTCATAATTTTTTTGTAAAAGTTTTTCTTGAATTTTCTCTAGCGAAAATTTTGATATTTGTAATATTTCCTGATGCGATGCAAAAAGTATTTTTTCTGTAGGAAATATAACGAGTAAGATATTTGATATATTATTTATTTCATCAGAAACAAGAGTTATATTTTTTTTGAATAACAGTTTTTCAAAACAACTCGATATTTTCCTCCTCATTCTATTCCTATATACCGCTCTTTTTTCAAGTTTTTTTGATGTAACAATAGCAATTTGGTGCTGATTTTTTGCGGGTAAAAATTTAATGCGAAAAAAAGGAGTCTTCCAAGAAGCTCCTTTTTTACATATCATTTGTATCATTGATGATTTTCGAAGCCTATTCTGTTTTGGGAATGCCATCGAAAGAGTATGAGAAAAAAATTACGCAGAAAGTTTCCATCGTCCTTTAGATCTTCGAGCTTTAATTACTGCTCGACCTCCTGGTGTCCGCATTCGAAGTCTGAACCCATGTCGTCGTTTTCGTTTTCGTTTATTTCCTTTTGAAAGCATAATATATAATTGTAAATTAATTACTGGTGGACCTGGGAAGATTTGAACTTCCGACCTCACGATTATCAGTCGTGCGCTCTAACCAACTGAGCTACAGGTCCAGAACTGGCTACCCTGGTAGGATTCGAACCTACGAATGACGGGATCAAAACCCGCTGCCTTACCACTTGGCGACAGGGTAATAATTCTAAAAAAAGTTTTTTAGCAAGAAAAAGTTTCTCATATTTAAAACTCTTTTGTCAAATCAGTTTCTCTTTTTTTTTATTTTATTAAAATTATAAAGAAAAAAAATAGGCTTCTCTTTTCCTGCAATAGAAAAGCAAAGCCTTAGATTTTAATAAGTCTCAGGTCTTTTCAGTAAGTGTATTCTGCATAAGAACCCCAATTCTAAAATTAAAATGTATAATAATATTATGCTATAAAAATTGAAAAAGCAAGAGAGTTTCTGTGCTTAATAATTGTAAAGCATTTTCTTTATATCTATTTTTTGCTAGTCTTTGATAAAATAAGAAAACTCTTATTTACTCACTTTTATTTATGTATTCATGACTTTTTCAAATAGAAATGTCTCAGACAATAAACCAAAAAAATTATTTTCAAAAAAACTTTCAAAAACTCCTTCTCCAATAATTCCCATGCGTCCTTCTGTTATTGAAAAGCAGGTGGAAAAACAAAGGAAAAGAGATGTGAAAAATAACTCATCTAAAAAACCTTCATCATGGGGGTTTTGGAGAATTATGAAAATTCTTTTTTGGATTATTTTTGATCTCTGTTTAATTGCTGGAATTGTTGTTTTTGGTTGGATTATCTATATAGTATTACAAGCTCCAGATTTAAAAGAACTCAATTCCTCTTCTTTTTCTCAGTCGAGTGTTATTTTAGACAATAAAGGAGAACGAGCATTATATAAATTGGTAGGAAATGAAGATAGAGTTGTTTTAAACTCTCTCGATGATATCTCTTTATATATGAAAAATGCAATGTTGGCAGCAGAAGATGCAAATTTTTACCAGCATTCTGGAATTTCATTCACGGGTATTGCTCGAGCAGCAAGAGATTCTTTTTTTGGTAGAAGTACGGGGGGGTCAACAATTACTCAGCAGTTAATAAAAATGGTGGTTTTTGCAGAAGGAGAAGAAAACCTGCAAGATAAGATAGAGAGAAAAATTAAAGAAATTGCAATGGCTCGAAAATTAGAATCAAAATATTCAAAAGATTCAATTCTTTTATTATATTTAAATAAAGCACCATTTCGAGGGAATATTTATGGAATAGAAAAAGCTGCCAATGCATTTTTTGGAAAATCTGCAAAAGATTTATCTCTTGCAGAAAGTGCATTATTGGCAGGGTTACCTCAAGCCCCTGGGCGATATCAACGAGTAAAAACTTCATATATTAAATTTACAGAAGAGCAAATGAATGCTTCTAAAATAACATCATATGAAGAACTGATAGAAAAACAACAATCTGGAGAAATTGCACCTGTTTTTGTAAGAGGAATGTTTGGAACCGATTATGTATTTGCAGATGGAGTCCATGATTATATCCCCGGTCGAGTCGATTTTGTGTTATTTCAAATGTTTGATAAAGGATTTATTTCTGAAACAGAATATAATCAGGCTCAAATAGATATTCAAACATTAGAAATAAAAGAGATTAAAACAAAAATAGGCGCTCCTCATTTTGTGTTTTATGCAATGGAAGAGGTAGAAAAAATATTGAAAAATTTATATGGAGAAGATGCTGAAAAATATATTCATCAGCGTGGGTTACAAATAACAACAACTTTAGATTTTAAGCTGAATAATGAAGTGCAGCGAATTATTTCTGAACATGGAGAAAAAGCTGAAAAAGCAGGGTATAAAATTAGAAATGCAGCAGGGCTTGTATTAGACTCAAAAACAGGAGCAGTGCTTTCTATGATTGGTTCTCGAAATTATTTTGCAAAAGAGATGAATGATCATGAGTTTGATGGAGAGGTTAATGTTATTACGAGTAGAAGACAACCAGGTTCAACATTTAAAGCACTTGTCTATGCAGCAGCTTTCGATTTGAAAGGTCTGGCACCAGCTACGGTATTGATGGATGTTGAAACAGATTTATCAATTGTGAAATCTCAAAAATATATTCCTCGAAACTATGATGGGAAATTTAACGGACCGGTAACCATTAGAAAAGCATTGGGAAATTCTTTAAATATTCCAGCAGTAAAAGCAGGAATAATTGTTGGAATTCCTCAATTGATAAAATTTACAGATAAAATAGGAGTAAATTATAATGAAGATACTGGAAGATTTGGTCCTTCTATGGCTTTGGGAGCAGCAGTTGTTCGCCCTTTAGATATGGGAGCAGTGTTTGCAGGATTTGCAAATGAAGGGAAAAAAGTAGAACCTTTTGCTGTTTTAAAAATTGTTGATAGTAATGGGAAAGTTTTATATGAACGAGATATTGAAAAAATAAAAAAAGAAGCTCCTCAGGTTATTTCTCCCGAAACAGCATTTTTAATTAGTGATATTCTTTCTGATGAAACAGGAAAAGGACGACCAAAAAGTTGGAATAAATTTTTAGGAATGCCAAATCGACCATCGGCAGCAAAAACAGGAACAAGTACAGGTAAAGTAGGGAAAGTAACACATCCGCATGATGTTTGGACTATTGGATATACTCCTCAAAGAACGGCTCTTGTATGGATGGGAAATAATAAAGGCTGGAAAGAAAATCCGAAAGGAATGCTAAATGATAAAGCTTCTGGTCTTACAAATGCGGCAAATCCATGGCGAGAAATTATGATGGCTGCGCATAAAGATTTGCCCGTAGAAAAATTTGTAAAACCAAAAGGAGTGAAAAAAATATCTGTTTCTGCTCTTTCTGGAAAAAGAATTCCAGAAGGATTTCCTTCTTCTCTCATTGTTGAAGATTATTTTTCTGTAAAATCACTGCCAGAAAAACAAGATACATCATTTAAAGTTGTTCGGTTAGAAGAATCTACTCAATTGTTACCAAATGAATTTACTCCAGAAAAAGTAATAAAAGAATATACATATATTGAAATGCATTCATATTTCCCAAAAAATGAGAAATGGGAAAAAGCTGTGCGAGCATGGCTTCGAGCAAATGCGGGAAAGCTTTCTGCAAATTTAGGAATTTCAAATATTATTCCTTTTGTCCCAAAAGAATATACCGATAAATATTCAAAAGATACAGAAAAGAATAGACCAAAAATTTCTATTCTTTCTCCTTCAAATATGGGAATTGTTTCTCCTCCTTTGGTAAATATTGAAGTAGCAGTAAATGCACCAAATGGAGTACGAAAAATAGATCTCTTATGGGACGGGCAATTGGTAGCAACAAAAGCATCAAAACCATGGATATTTACGATTCCATTATCTGAAACAAAAATAGGGTCATTGCATGTTTTAGAAGCAGAAATTACCGATGAATTAGATTATATAGACAATGCTTCTGTAAATGTAAAAGTGGGAGAAGATAGAATCCCTCCAGATCTTTCATTTATTTATCCATTAAATGGCTCAAATGTTGAACGAGGAACTCTCATTCAAGTTGGAGTTGATGCTATTGATAGAAATTCATCCATTAAGAAAATAAATTTTTTCCTTGATGGAGACCTTATTAAAACACTGAATAGTCGTCCATATCAATTTTCTTGGCTTGCAAATGCACCAAAAGGAACATATATCATTAAAGCAACGGCATTAGATTCTGCTGGGAACACGGCAACGGAATCTATTTCAATAACCATTACAGAAGAAGATAATGCTGAGATAAGTCAAACACCTTCTGCATCAGAAAATTCATCAGCTGATGAAAAACAAAATATTCCACAAGAACGACCACAAAGTGAAAGAGTACTTGCGATTATTTCTCCTTCTTCTGGTGAAGAAATTTCAGGAATAATTCCTATTTCTTTTGGAGTTCCTGTTAGAATGAGAAAGTCAGGAGTTTCAATTTCTGTAATGGCACGAAAAATTGGAGGGAAAAAACAATCTATTTTTTCTATTGCTGGTTCTGAAATTCCTCAAAGTGGGCTTGTAAATTTTTCTTGGAATCCAGATGAAAAGGGAGAATATTCTCTCTATCTTCAAGTAGTAGGAAAAACACGAGATTTTTCTAGTAAAATACGAGTTATTACTAAATAATAGTAAAAAAATATTTTTTTTACTATTATCCTTTAATCTTTTAAATAATCTTTTAAAATAAAAAATTCATGATTTCATATTTGTTATCTCTCGATATTACACCAAAAAAAGAATCTTTATATCAAACGGCATTTACTCATAAAAGTTATGGAAATGAGCAAGGAATAGAAAATAATGAGAGATTGGAATTTTTAGGAGATGCCGTGTTAGAATTATTGGTAACAGAGTTTTTATTTAAAAATTTCCCAAATGCTCCAGAGGGGAAAATGACAGCATTGCGAAGTACTGCAGTGCGGAAAGCTTCGCTTGCAAAACTGGCAAGAAAAATTGATTTAGGGGCTCATATCAAACTTTCTAAAGGAGAAAAACATGGATATAAAAAAGATTATATTCTTGCAAATACTGTCGAGTCATTATTAGGAGCTTTATATTTAGATAGAGGATTGCGAGCAACAAAAAAGTTTTTAGAAAAATATTTATTTCCAGAAATAGAATTATCAGAAAAAAATAATGACTATATCGGTCCAAAAAGTTTATTTCAAGAATGGGCTCAAGCAGAAAAAAATATTACACCTCATTACTCACTTCTTTCTTCATCGGGACCAGATCATTCTAAAACTTTTGAAATGGCAGTTTTTCTTGCCGATGAACAAGTGGGGAAAGGGAAGGGGAATTCTAAACAATTGGCAGAAAGCAATGCGGCTGCCAATGCTCTTGAAAATTTATTAGCATAACATTTTTTTTTATTTATATGATTACTTTTTCACATGTTTCAAAATCTTTTGATGGGTATCCTGTTTTACAAGATATAGATTTTTCTGTAGCACATGGAGAAATGGTCTGTCTTATTGGGCAAAGTGGAGTAGGGAAATCAACTATTACTCATATGGTTATTGGGGCAGAAAAACCAGAAAGGGGAGAGGTCATTGTAAAAGGAAATCATGTTTCTCAATTGAAAGGATCAGATTTACAAAAATTTAGAAGAAATGTTGGATTTGTATTTCAAGATTATAAATTACTTCCAGAAAAAACAGTGTTTGAAAATGTTGCTTTTGCTTTAGAAGTAACCGAAAATGATGAAGGATTTATTCATCAGCGAACAATGGAAGCTCTTTTTTCTGTAGGAATGCTCGAATTGAAAGATAGAATTCCTTCTCATCTTTCTGGAGGAGAAAAACAGCGAGTAGCCATTGCTCGTGCTATTGTTCATGCTCCAGATTTATTAATTGCCGATGAGCCAACAGGAAATTTAGATCCAGAAAATACAACTTCTATTGCAGAAGTATTGAAAAAATTGAACAAAGAAAAAGGAATGACAATTCTCTTAACAACACACAATCCATCGTTTGTGAAAGAACTAGCACCACGAATTTTATTGGTAGAACAGGGGAAAATTTCAAAAGATTTACCTGTAGGAGCATTATTCCCAAATTATAAATATTAAGAAATATTAAGAAAAGTTAGAAATATTTATTAGAATTATTACAATTATTATAGATTTTTATAACGCTACAATATCTCCGCCTTCAATTCCAAATTTAATATTTTCAGAACCACCAACAGCAAGACTGATAGAATTTCCTCCAGAGTTTAGGTTCTCATTGTTTTCTGCAATTTCTAAAATATTTGCAATATTTTGTTCATTTACTATTTTTTTAAATGCTTCAAAATTATTTGCTGGAATATGAGCTGCTTGTGTTTGAGAAAAAATTTGAAGAACGGTGAAATGCTTCATTCCTCTTCTGTTAAATTTTTTATCTTTTCCTAAAATTCCAATTTTTTGAAGTTTTTCTTCTCCTTTTTTAGGTATTGTTTTTTTTGTATATGCAATATTTGTTGGATATTCAATTCCAAGTGTTTTGTGAAGGCTTTGTTGTATTTGTAAAAGAGTTTCTTTATATGAAAATAAATTTTTATCTTGTTCATATCTTGCCGATTTTCCAGATCTTTGTATTCCTATTCTCCCAGATTTATCTCTATAATTGGTCGTACATGTTTGAATGAAATCGAGTTGGTCTTGTGAGTTTGGAATATATTTTTCAAGCCCTAGACTTTCTAATGTTTGCGATGCTATTTGTGCTTCTATTGTTTTTTCAATATTCTTTTCATTGTATGAAATCTGTTTTTCTTTTCCATTGATATCAAGAGAAAAATTTTCAGGATTATTATTTTTTGGAATGGTGAGAGAGATGTCTTCTTCCAAAAACATTGTTGTGCTTCCATCGTTGTTATGAACAATGTTTTTAATTTCACGAGGTTCAATTTTATTACTAATATTTTCATAATATTGTAAATGTTTAGAATTGAGCTTAGAAAGTTCTATTAAAAAATTTGGTTCTTGTTTATTCAAGAGTTTATTTTTATTTATATGAAGCTGAGGAAATGTTTGAAGAGCCGATGTGATATATTTTTGTTTATTTTGTTTGAATATTTTTTCATTTTTTAGAAATAATTTCCCATTGTCTTTTTGTAAAAATTTTTTTTCTTCAGGTGTTAAAAATTTTTTTAGAAATTTTTTTGTAATTGTTGTTTTTTTCTGTTGTGTAATAATTTTTCCTTTTTCTTTTTCTTGAGCAATAAGCCTGTTTATATTCACTTCTTGCATCGATGTAGGAGTTTCTATTTTATATAAAATGGCAGCAGTAGCTATTTGTTCATATCTTTTTTGTTTTTCTTCAGCAGATAATTGCTTCATTGCAAAAACTTTTTGTTTCAATTTTTTCAGTCCAATATTTCTAAAAATATAATCTCCTACAAGTTCTATAGAATTTGCAGAAAAATTATTTTTACTTATTAATTGCAATTGTTGAATATCAATTTCTGCTTTTTTTAATATTTGTTTATTCGCAGCAATTTCTTCTTTTTTAATGATTATTGTTTTATCAATATTTTCAATTTTTTCATTTATTTTTGTGAGTTGATTTTTAATATTTTCAATTTGTATTTTTTTATTTGGAAAATTTTTCAATTTTTGAATATCGCTCAATCGTGCAAGAAATTTATTTTTATGCTCGATAAGAATTGCTTTGTTTTCTACAA
>CAMZLA010000033.1 GCA_947311665.1 uncultured Candidatus Altimarinota bacterium
AGAGATGCAATACTAAAAAAAGAAATAAGAATAATGGGGGCAAGAGAAAAAAGAAGAATAAAATAATGCTTATGTGCAATATTATAAATAACTTCTCCTTTTAAGAGTTTGAAGGATCCGTGCTTTGTTATTTCTTCATGTTTTAAATTACTCCTTTCTGAATTATACATTTGTATCAGTTTTATAATTCGTAATATTTGTAAAACCATTAAAAAATGACTATTTTCTATAATATTAAATTCAATAAGAAAAAAAGGAAGAATAACAAGAATATCAATAACGGCAGTAAAAGAGAAAATATATTTTTTCTTTTCTTTTGAAATATATAATTTAAGAAACAATTCAAGGGTAAAAATAGTAACAATAAAAATTTCAACTACCCACAATGTTTTGTAAAGATTTTCAAAATATGGGAAAAAATAAAATGGTATTATAGCAATAGATAGAATAACTAAAAAAGCAATAAATCCATTAAAAACTTTAGATTCTACTCCTGAATGAGTAAATAATATATTGTAGAGAAAAATTTTTATCTTTTTCATATTCTTAAGAATAAAGATTGAAAGCAGGTATTGAAAGCAGGTAATATACTCTTCATCATATCATGTGTTCTAAAAAAAACAAAAGAAAGAAAATATTGTTTCTAGAGTTTATTGAGGGAATAAAAATATTTTTTCTTTAAATTAATATTTTTATTTGAGATACTGTAGAAGAAGAAAGTGATAAGATTTATAATATATAAAAAAAATGATAGATAAAATTGTTTTAATTGGAATGAGGGGATGTGGAAAATCTCATTTTGCATCATGTCTTTCTAATGAACTGGGATGGCCAAAAATTGATACAGATGATGAAATTGAAGATAGAACAAAGAAGAAAATTGGGAAAATTGTAAAAGATGATGGATGGGAGAGTTTTAGAGATCTAGAATTTAGCGTATGTAAAAAAACATCTCTTTTAAAAAATGTAATTATTTCAACAGGAGGAGGGCTTATTACTTTTGAAAGGAATAGAAATGTTTTATTAGGAGAAAATACGCTGGTTGTCTTTCTTTTTACAGATTTAAAAGAACTTCTTCGGCGATTGGAAAAAGATACAACTCGCCCTTCCCTTACTGGAAAATCTGATTTACAAGAAGAAATGGAGCAGGTTTGGGAAGAAAGAAAAGATATTTATTTTAAATATTCAGACATTGTTTTTCGAGCAAAAAATAATTTATCGAATGATAAAAGAGGAAATGTAGAAAAAAATGCAAAAATTTTAGCACAAAAAATAAAAGAACTGATGAAAAAATAAATATCTTCATCAGCTCTATTTTTGTGTTTTTGGCTACCCCGGTAGGATTCGAACCTACGAATGAGGGATTCAGAGTCCCTTGCCTTACCGCTTGGCGACGGGGTAATGGTTTGTTTTGCAAAAAAATAATATCAAAAATTATAAAATAAAATAAAGCCTATTTTCAGGAAATGTTTTTTGTTCTCTTTTTTTTATTCTTGTTTTTTAGTATAATGAAGTAAATTTTTTTTATTCTTTAGAATTATGATTATGACATCAATACAAACTATTTATGCACGACAAGTTTTAGATTCTCGAGGAAATCCAACAGTAGAAGTAGAAGTTACTCTCTCTGATGAATCTTTTGGACATGTAATAGTTCCTTCTGGAGCATCGACAGGAATTCATGAAGCCGTAGAATTGCGAGATGGAGATATGAATTATTATAGGGGAAAAGGAGTTTTGCAAGCTGTAAAAAATGTAAATGAAATTATTGCACCTCATATACTGGGAGATAATGCAGAACATCAAAATGAAATAGACCAAAAAATGATAGATTTAGATGGAACAGATCAGAAATCAAAATTGGGGGCAAATGCAATTTTAGGAGTTTCTCTTGCGGTTGCAAAAGCTGCAGCAGTTTCTAAAAAACAAAGTTTTTATGAATATGTAAATGCTTTAGCAGGAAGTCCAGAAATGATAATTCCTACTCCAATGATGAATGTTATAAATGGAGGAAGTCATGCTGATTCTGGTTTAGAAATTCAAGAGTTTATGATTTTTCCAGTAGGAGCAAAAACTTTTTCCGAAGCTCTTCAGATTGGTTCAGAAGTTTTTCATGCATTGAAAAAAATATTAAAAGAAAAAAACATGGTAACAGCCGTTGGAGATGAAGGAGGTTTTGCTCCACGGTTACAAAAAAATGAAGATGCTATCGAGGTTATTTTAGAGGCAGCAAAAAAAGCTGGACATGATACAAAAATAAAAATAGCGATGGATGCAGCAGCCTCAGAATTTTTTAATGAAAAAACAGGGAAATATACTGTTGATGGAGAAAAATTGTCATCAGGTGAACTTGTTACATATTATGTTGATTTATGTGAAAAATACCCAATAATTTCTCTTGAAGATGGATTTGCAGAAGATGATTTTGATGGATTTGCAAAACTCCAACAGGCTTTAGGAGAAAAAATTCAATTGGTTGGAGATGATTTATTTGTAACAAATACGAAACGAATTCAAATAGGAATAGATAAAAAATTATCAAACTCTGTTTTGATAAAGCCAAATCAGATTGGAACATTGACAGAAACTATAGCAGCTGTAAAAATGACACATGAAGCGGGATGGACAGCAGTTATGTCTCATAGAAGTGGAGAAAGTGAAGATTCAACAATTGCACATTTAGCCGTTGCTTTGGCAACAGGACAAATTAAAACGGGATCTCTTTCTCGAAGTGATCGAATTGCAAAATATAATCAGCTATTACGAATTGAAGATAGAAGTGCAGGGAAAATTCCATTTCAAGGAGAAATTTTATAATTCTCATCAGTTCTACTTTTAAATATATATCTATGATAAAACCACAACCTTTTACTGCAACTGTTCTTTCAAATGAATATATTGCAAAAGAAACACGAAAAACAGTTTTTAAAATTCATTCAGATTTTAATATTCAATTTACAACAGGGCAATTTTTTAACATTACAGTCCCTGCAAAAAACCCTGATGAAAAAATGGTGATGCGAGCATATTCAATAGCTTCATCATCATCTCGACTTCCAGAATTTGAACTTTGTGTAAAAGTTGTTGAAAATGGGAGAGGGTCAGGTTATATTGATGAAATGCAAAAAGGAGATGAAATTAAGATGATGGGACCTTTTGGTCATTTTGGAAAAAAAGATGAAACAAAAAAAACGATAATGATTGCAACAGGAACAGGAATTGCACCGATGAAAGCCATATGTGATGAATTGTCTGAAAATGAGTTTAAAAATGCTGGAATATTGATTTTTGGAGTATCACAACATGAATACGCTTCATATGATGAATATTTTTCAACAATGAGTGAAAAATATGAAAATTTTGAATATAAACTCTATGTTTCTCGACCAAAAGAAGGTTTTATTGGAAATGCAGGACGAGTAACGGCATGGCTTGAAAATACAACGGCATCAGATTTTAAAAATGCAGAAGTGTTAATTTGTGGAAATCCTGCCATGGTAAAAGAAGTAAAAAACATTTTAATTACAGACCGAGAAATGGATAAAAAAGATGTTATTGTAGAAGCGTATTAGGTTTCATAAGATAGGGTAAAAGTAAAAGTAAAAAAATATTATTAAAATTGTTTATATGAAAAAAATTCTTATTACAGGAGGTGCAGGGTTCATCGGTTCAAATTTTGCAACTATAAATCAAGATAAATATGAAATAACATGTTTAGATAATTTTTTTCTAGGAGATGAAAAAAACTTAGCAAATGCAAATGTAAAATTTGTGAAAGGAGATGCTTGTAAAACAGAAGATTTAGAAAAATGTGGAAAAAATTTCGATGCTGTTATTCATTTAGCTGGAACAAGTTCTGCCCCAATGTTTATGGACGATGGTTTTGCAGAAGGATATAGAAATTCTGTTGAAAGTTTTGCAAAAACAATAGAGTTTGCACGAAAATCAGGAGCAAAAAAATTCTTATATGCTTCTACTTCATCACTTTATGGAAACAATCCATTACCACTTCTCGAATCAGATTCTCTTTCCGATCCATTAAATCATTATAGTGTTACAAAAAAAGTATATGAAGATACTTCAAAATGTTATCATAAAGTGTATCCAGAAATGGATATTTTTGGGTTTCGATTTATGTCGGTATTTGGGAAAAATGAAGAGAGTAAAGGGAAATATGCAAACATTATTTCTCAGTTTTTATGGGATATGGTTCGAGACAGAGAAATAGTTATTTATGGCGATGGTGAACAATTTAGAGATTTTACAAATGTAGCAGATATTGTTCAGGCATTAACACTTGCAATTGAAACTCCAGAAAATTTTGGGAATAAAATATATAATGTTGGGCGAGGAGAAAGCATGTCTCTTAATGAAATCGTAACAACATTACAAAAAGTTATTGGGAAAGAGGCAAAAGTGAAATATATAGAAAATCCTGTAAAAGAAGGGTATATAAAAGGGCAACATGCAGATATTACAAAAATATCAAATGAATTAGGGTTTTCTCCAAAAGTTTCTCTTATAGATGGAATTACTGAGATTTTTGAAAATCTTAATATTGAAAGAATTAAAGAAACAAGTAGTGAAGATTTTCGTTAAATATTAAAATTTTTCAACAAAACTATTAAAAACATTTCCTCGTTCATAATAATTTTTAAACATTCCAAAACTGGCACAAGCAGGAGACATCAGTAATGAGTCTCCTTTTTTTGAATTTTTCTTGAAATCAGAAAAAATTTCTTGAAAATTATTTTTCATTTCTATTGTTTTCCAAGAATTATTTTTTTCACATGCTTCTGTTATAGATTTTTTTATTCTCTCTGCTGTTATCCCTATAAGATAAATTTTTTTTATATTTTTATCTTTCGCAATATATTCTGACAATTGTGTAAAATTAGAGTTTTTTTCACTTCCTCCTACAATTAAAAAAAGAGGAGAAGAGAAAGTAGAAAGTGCAGAAATAGTTGTTTCTGGAATGGTAGAAAATGAGTCATTAAAAAAGAATCTTCCATTTTTTTCTGCAATAATTTCACATCGCATTGGCAATCCGATGAAAGTAGAAATAATTTTTTTACTTATATTATTTGGTATATTTAGACTTTGTACTACTGCTAATGCAGCTAAAACATTTTCTTGCTGAAAATCTCCTCGAAGCGCAATATCTGTTGTAAAAATATTACTTTCATCACTTTCTCCTCTTTCATAATTTTCATCTGATGAAAGAGTAGAAATGATTTTATTATTTTTTATATCAATATATTGTTTTTCTTTGTGAGAAAAAACAGAAATTTTTTGTGCAATAATTTTTTCATCTGAAACCAATTGAGAAGTAATGCTATCTCCATCGAAATATATTAAAATATTATTTTTTTTCTGATGTAAAAAAATGTTTTTTTTTGCACCTCTATAATCTTTTACATCACTATGCCAGTCTAAATGTTCACTATCTGTTCGCAAGAGAACCGATAGTGTTGGAGATTTTTTTAGATCATATAATTGAAACGAAGACATTTCTAAAATAACAATATCGTCTTTTTTTATATCATCAAAAAAATCAAAAATAGGAGTCCCAATATTTCCTCCCA
Source organism: uncultured Candidatus Altimarinota bacterium (assembly GCA_947311665.1). GTDB lineage: Bacteria > Patescibacteriota > Gracilibacteria > CAIRYL01 > CAIRYL01 > SZUA-1403. Next base: position 5,586 of record CAMZLA010000033.1, read on the forward strand.
GAAAAATATTTTTTTGTTTTTCTATTTTATAATATTCTTTACATATTTCATATATAAGTGAAGAAGTCGTTCCTTTTCCTTTTGTTCCTGTTATTCCTATAATATTTGTTGTTGGAGAAATATTAAAAAATAATTGAGTAGACGATGAAATTTTATTTATATTTTCTTCTCCAATATATTGAATAATTTTTTTTGGATGAACTCCTGGGGATCTGAAAATTTTTTCCATAAGAGGAAGATATGAAAGAGGGAGTTTATATCCATATTCCATAGGAATAATATTCTCATCATGATTTTCATCATGATTTTTATTATTATTTTTTTTATTTATAACAGATTGTTTGCTAAATAATTCTTTAAAATTTTCTTTTTGTTCTGTTGTAAGTGGTTCTCCAATATTTTTATCATCGAAACAAAATATGTTTTTTACCTTTTTTTTTTGTAACCAAGAAAAAAGAGATTGTCCTTCAACTCCCATTCCATATATTCCAATAATTTGATGTGGATCAAAGTTCATAATAATTTTTATATAACACTATAACTTTATATAAAAAAACAATGACAAACTACTTGCTTTTTTTATTTAAACGATTTATAATAGCCACGACTGATATTTGATATTAGTTGTGGTGAATATATAACAGGGGCTAAAAATATTATCCCCTTACAAATAAAAAAAACAAACATGATAGATATTCTTTCTCAAGCATCGTTATATCCTGCACAATTTTTAATATGTGTTATTGCTGCGTTTATTCCAGTTTTCATTTGGGCAATGATTTTTATGAAAAAATCAGAAAAAGATCC
>CAMZLA010000034.1 GCA_947311665.1 uncultured Candidatus Altimarinota bacterium
CAGCCCAACAAATAAATAATCTTGAAGTTACATTTGTTTTTGCCCAATCAAAAATTTTCTGTATCTCTTCCCAATATGCCACTTCTTCAAACTCTAAATGCTCTACCGGTGATCCTGTAATAATAAGTCCATCAAATTTTTCATGAGATAGAGTAGAAAATTTTTTATAAAAATTCTCAAGATGAGATGGCGAAATGTTTTTAGGAGTATAGCTATCAAGAGAGATAAAAGTCGGATATATTTGAAGTGGACCACTTCCAATACTTCTCAGTAATTGTGCTTCTGTATCCTCTTTCTTTGGCATTAAATTTAATATTGCGATACGAAGCGGGCGAATATCCTGATGCTCTGCTCTGTCGATATCCATAACAAAGATACCTTTTTTTTGAAGAATTTTTGTTGCTGGAAGCTTTTTTGAAAAAAGTATTGGCATATTAATTTTGGGTTATAAAATAAAGAAAACTCTCTTAAAATATTTTTTGAGAGAGTTTTTTAAGAGAAACAAAAAAAATCCCCACTCTTGCGAGTGAGGATTTTTTGCAAATTTTTTATTAGAAAATTTTTACATCAAAATTCCTTCTCGCATTTGCGAAGTCATCATCATTTGCATCATCATTGTTGCTGCCGAAGATTTAAAAATTGTTGTAATCATATATATACATATTTTCACAACAAAAGAGTCTTTGTCAAAAGTTTTTTTGCTATCATCTTATATCTTTTAATATCCCAATATTCTTTACCAGCAAACCTTCCCCAGAAATACAACTTACTTACTTTGATTTTTCACATATTCTCTGATATTAAACCAAAAAAAAGGTGTAAAAGATAACAATCTTTTACACCTTTTTTATAAATTTTTTTATAAATTTTTCACTATAACTTTCTAATATCGAGCCAAATGAGCATATGCTTTATTTGCTTCAGCCATTTTTTGAACATCTTCTCGTTTTTTAACAGAAGCTCCTTCATTTTTAGCTGCTGCTAAAATTTCTGTTGCCAATTTTTGAGCCATAGGTTTTCCTGATCCTTTTCGACAGTTTGCAAGCAACCATCGAATAGCAAGAGTTTGTTGTCGTTTTGGAGCAACTTCAACAGGAATTTGATATACAGATCCCCCAACTCGTTTTGCTTTCACTTCAACTCGAGGTTTAATATTTTCAATTGCAAGTTCAAATAAATCTTTTGCAAGTTTTTTTGGTTCTGCTTTTTCAATAAGTTTTAGCATATCTGCAAAAACTTTTCGTGCAATTGTTTTTTTTCCGCCTCGCATTAAAACATTTACAAATTTTTCAATTAAAGGAGAAGAGTTTTCTTCTGTAAACTTTACATATTTTTGTGGATTCATATAAATAATTAATAATTAATAATTAACAATGAAGAATTATAATTGATTAGAAATCTTCATCATCAGAATATTCTGGTAATGAGATTACCCTTTTCGTGTTCCATATTTCGATCGAGATTGTTTTCGATCTTTTACTCCTTCAAGATCTAATACCCCTCGAACAATATGATACCGAACCCCAGGAAGATCTTTCACCCTTCCCCCTCGAATTAATACAACACTATGTTCTTGAAGATTATGCCCTTCTCCTCCGATATATGCATTTACTTCAAACCCATTTGTCAATCGAACTCGAGCAACTTTTCGAACCGCAGAATTCGGTTTTTTGGGTGTCATAGTTGTTACCTTCACACAAACTCCTCGTTTTTGTGGAGCTCCTCGTCTCAATTTAACAGCTTTTGTTTTAAGAGTATTAAAAGTTGTTTGCAACGCTGGCATTTTTGATTTTCGAACTTTTTTCTTTCGCCCTCTTCTAATTAACTGACTAATAGTTGGCATAATATAATATAAAAAATAATGACAGACCACCGATAAAAAGAAATTTCCATCTCTCTGGGATAATTCCTCAGCAGGAGATGGATACCTATTTCAGTGATGTTTTATCTAAATGGAGCGGGCAACGAGGTTCGAACTCGTGCAACCGGCTTGGAAGGCCGGGACTCTACCAACTGAGCTATACCCGCATACAATTTTTCTGTACGCCAGAAAAGTATATACTGAACAGAAAAGATAATGCAAGTTTTTTTTATCTTTTTTTTGAAATAGCCCAATTCCAAAGAAAGAGAAAAATGAAGATAACTATATATAAGGGGAGAATCCAATATATTTCTATATTTGAAACTTCAATAGTTGCGAATGGGATATTCGCCATTTGTTCCGCAATAAGAATTGCAAAATGTAAAAACCCATATGCAAAAGGGACAGCAAACCAACCGATATATGGAAAAGAAACAAATGCCCCAAAAAACATAGACAGTGTTGTAACAGGAGCAACGAAAAGATTTGCTAAAGGAGAAATGAGAGAAACCTGCTCAAAAAATATTAACATCAGTGGAAGTGTAGCGATTTGTGCAGAAAGAGTAGCATATAAAACTAATAATACATCTTTTGGAATGAAGTTGAAAAATGAAAAAGTTTTTTCAAAAAGTGGAACAATATAGAGAAGCCCCAAAACTGCCAATACTGAAAATTGCAAAGAAACATCAGAGACTAAAAGAAAAGGGTTCCAAAGAGCCATTGTAAACAATGCCAAAAGAAGAATATGAAGAGGGTTCATTTTTCGCCCAGCATATAAAGCTGCAAGCCCAACAACTCCCATTACGGCAGCACGCACAACAGAAGCACTTCCTCCTGTCAATCCTACAAAAAGAAAAATGAAAATTGTTATAGGGAAAAAACGAAAATATCGAGGGAGAAAAAAGAAAATCCAACCGATGAAAATAATAAGAATTGTAATATTCATTCCTGAAAGAGCCAGAAGATGACGAAGTCCCGTAGCATTAAAATCATCAATAATATGAGAAGGAATTCCTGCTTCTGCTCCTAAAATAATTCCTAATGCATATTCATTTTCTGGAAATTCTAAACGATGACGAATTTGCAATTCAAACCATTCTCGAAAAGAAAACATATATTTCCAGCCTTTTTGCCATAGAGAATATTGATATTCAAATTCTGGTATTTTTTTTATTACAGCATTTTTTATAAGAGAATAAACCCCTTCTCGCTCTAAATATCGATCATAAGAAAATTTTTCCCAACTTCCAGGTCGTTCTATTTTCCCCCACACTTTCACAATTTCTCCATATCGAAACTGATGAATTCCATTTTTTTGGATAAGAATTCTTTCATTATTACGAGAAATATCTCCCCATAACGATTGTTCATCGGTAACATTTTCTGTTTTTTCTGTTTTTATCTGCAAAACCCGCAGGTAAATCTGTACATTTTTTGCTTTTTGTTTTGGAAAAGAATCAATAATCCCTATTACTTCAATTTCTTGCTGATTATTTGCAAAAGGAACAAGGTTCATGTTTTCTATATCTGGCAAAGACCAAAATAAAAAAATAGCCCCAAAAAGAAATCCAAAAACAGAACTTATAACGCTATAAAGTTTTTTTTGTATGGGAAAAAAGAACAAGAAAAAAAGAAAAAACACTCCAGATAAAACCCAATATTCTCGAAATAAATCAGCAAAAAACACTCCCACAAGGAAGAAAAAAATCCCAATAAAAAATGGATATATTTTCATCAATCAGCTCCTTTACCAAAGGCTAAAATAAATGGTGTTTTTATAAAAATTTTTAAATCGAGCATTACACTCATATTTTCACAATAAAAAATATCTAAAAAAATTTCTCTTTCAAACGATAAATCACTTCGCCCTGATACTTGTGCCAAACCAGAAATTCCTGGTCGTACAGATAAAATTCGTCGTTCTGCTTTTCCATACTTACTTACTTCTTCTGCAAGATGTGGACGAGGACCAATAAGTGACATTGTTCCTTGCAAAACATTGAGGAGTTGAGGCAATTCATCAATTGAAGTTTTTCGTAAAAATTTCCCAACTGATGTTACTCGAGGATCATTTTGAATTTTAAAAAGAGGACCATCTCTATGACTTTTTTCTAATAATTTTTCTTTTTCTTTTTCTGCATTCACTTTCATCGAGCGAAATTTATAAATGGTAAACAGTTTTCCATTTCTCCCCACTCGTTGAGAAAGATAGAAAATTGGTCCTGATGAATTTATTTGTATAGCAATAGCAACACAAAGAAAAAGAGGAGAAAAAAGAATAAGAAGGAAAAAAGAAACAATTATATCAAAAATTCTTTTTACAGCAAAAAACCAATAATTTTGTGCAACAGGAGAAGAAACAATCATTGGAATATCTCGAATAATTTCAAGTTGTGCATGTCCCCAAAAGTTAAGAGCATATTCAGGAATTACATGAAGAACCTTTCCTTTTTCTGCAGATATTTCTCGTATTCTTTGAAGTTTTTTTTGAGTATCGGAATTTTCAAAAAAGAAAATATCTGAAATGTTTTGTAGTTTTTCATCAGATAATTTTTCTGAATAATCAAAAATTGATTGTATCTCAAATTGTGAATTTTCTAATGATTTTTTTATATATAAAGCATCTGATATATTTCCAAAAACCAAAGCATTTTTTTTTGTATAAAAAATTTTTGTAAACAGAAGGTGTAAAAGAAATCGAAAAAACAAAGAAAAAACAATGGTAAAAAGTCCTGCATGAATAAGCATTATTCGAGAGAAAATTAAATCATGCAACACAAGAGAATATATAGCAACAATAGCGAGAACCCAAAGAAAAATTCCCCATAAAACATTTTTCACCGATGAAAAAGAAAAATATTTTGCGGGATAGGAA
>CAMZLA010000035.1 GCA_947311665.1 uncultured Candidatus Altimarinota bacterium
CCCAAAGCCAACTGAACTCCTTGAGAATAGTGTTCTGCACGAAAATTTTCTGGAAAATAATTTTCTGCAATAATTTTCAATCGTAAATCTGGCAAGACTCCTTCTAAACCATAACCTGTAAAAAATTGATATTTTCTTTCTTTTGGAGCAACGATGAGCAGTAATCCATTATCTTTATCTGCCTGCCCTATTTTCCAATTTTCTTGTTTTAAAAGCTGTATTCCATAATCGAAAATTTCAAGATTTTGCAATGTTGAAACAGTAAGAATTGCTATTTGTGCCGTTGTTTCATCTTCTATTTTTTTTATTTGGTTCAATATTTTTTTTTCTTCATCTGATGAAAAAATATTGGCATTATCTATTACTCTGTCATGAGTATGGTTTTCTGGAAAAATAATTTCTTCTGCAAAAGAAAATGAAAAACAAAAAACAGAAAACAAAAGAACTAAAAAATATAAAAAATATCTTTTTGCCGATAAAAAATAATAAAAATCAATTTTCATAGCATTATGCGACTAAAAAATAATTGGCATGAATAACAATAATATCATCTTCTCCTTTATGTTTTTCTATTTCATCAGAATCGAGTTTTACAACTCCATATCCAATTTTTGTTCCATTTTTATCAGACACTTGCACAACATCACCTGTTTCAAACCGACCAACAACTTTTTCCACGCCTTTCATCAGAACAGATTTTCTTGTTTTTTTATTTTTTAAAATTTCTGCACCAATATCACTAATTTGAATTTCTCCTTTTGGATCAGCACCAACAAACAACCATTTTTGCATTCCTTTCAGTTTTCTTACATCACACAATCCGCATACTTTTGTATATTCACCTTTTTCAGTAAAAATATCAGAAAAAATATTTTTATCTTTTCCATCTCCGATATAAACATCTATTCCACATCTCATTGGAAATTTTAACGATGCTATTTTCCCTTTCATTCCACCTGTTCCACTTTCTGTTTTACTATTTTTTCCTTCTGTATCTATTTCAGACAAACTTTCTTCTGTTGTAAACACATCAATTTTTTTCTGTTCCGATGTTCCAAAATTTTCATATATCCCATTTACCGATGTTAAAATGAGAACTTTTTCTGCTTCTAGCATAACCGATAAATAACATGTTAATTGGTCATTATCAGAAAAACTTTCTCTGGCTTCATGCAATACATCGTTGTCGTTTATAATGGGAAGAATTGAGTTTCGTAAAGATTCTTCAAGAGATGAAAGCAAACAAATAAACCGTTTCCGATCACAAATATCATCTTTTGTTATGAGATATTGTGAAGCAATAATATTTTTTTTCTTCAATTTTTCTCCATATGAATTCATCAGAATAGGCTGACCAATAGCGGCATATGTTCCTTTAGAAATTTTTTTCTTTTGCAAAAAATTTCGTCCAACACCAACTGCTCCACTCGTTACAAGTAAAGGATTTTTTCCCTGTGATTGTAAAAATATTAATCCATTTACAATATGGTTCATCATATCATCGTTGAGACTTCCATCATTATTTAATAATAACGCTGTTCCTACTTTTACAATAATACAATTATTCATAAATTTTGTTTTTAACAAATATAATTATTCAGACAATTCATCATATAAAATTTCTATATCTGGAGCATATATCCCTTCATGCAAATATGTTTTTATAATATTCATCATTTCATTTTTTCGTTTTTCTCGTTCTGAAATTTCTGCAATATCTTGCAAATGGTCAAAATAATGTTCAATAAATTTTGCACATGATTTCTGATACCGAGCAGCTATCCATTTTACATTATAGATAAATTCTAGCATATCTATGCAAATAGTGTAATAGATTTCAATTATTGATATTTTTGAAAGAGGATACGATTTTGCATTTTTTATTATAAGATTTAAATTACTCACTTTAATTTTTCGAGACCTTCCAATTTTTCTAATAGTTTCTTTTTCAATTTGTTCCAACAAACGATGTAATACAAGGTTTTCTTCATCGGCAAGCCATATAGAAAAAATATCTTTTGTTATGGGAGAAAGAGAATATAAATTTTTTAAAAAAGTTTCTTGTTTTCCGCGTGGCATTTCCCAAAATTTTTTTTGCATTTGCAAATATGAAGCCTTTGCTAGAGTTTTTTTTGTCATGTTATTCTTCTGATGAATGAATGTTTATAACTATTTTTTCTGGAATGAGTGGTAATCTTCTCACCCAAAAAGGAGAAAGTTCTATTTCAACTTCTGCAATAGGATTAAAATTGTTTACCAATTGTTCTATTGCAATATCTTTTTTCTCTCCCATTATCGATTGTTTTACTTGCATTAAAAATAATCGAGATCTATCACTTTTCGGTTCTAAATAATATTCATAGAACCCTCGTGTAGAAAAATTTGCTTTAATTTCTGTTTTTTCATCATTTACTTTTTGTATCGATGCCAGCAATGAAGTTTCATCTATACTTTTCAATTCCATTCCATCTGGTGCCAATCGTTGATATTTATTTCTAATTAATTCAAGTAATGCACTTTGAGAATATACATATGTTTTAATTCTTACTTGTATTTTACCGTCTATATATCCCTGTTCTTTCCCTATTAAATCTTCTGGATTTTCTAAAAACTGAGAATCTAATACTTCAAAATCTATTGCTGTTTCTGTTGGAGAAATAAGAAGATAATCTTTTTCTGTTTCTGTTTTCAATTTTGCAAATAGTAATTTTATTTCTGCATCTACTTTTGCACGAGCCTCTTTTTCCCATGTTTTTTTTGCTCTCTCAAAATCATTTTTTTTAATATAATATTTCCATACATTTACCCCTCCTTCAAAATGAGTATCGACTTGTGCATAAATATCTTTTTGCATTTCATCAGGAAGACCTGGAATTATAAATTTTTCTCCTTTTTCAAGATTTCCTCGTTCTCCAACAATTGTCCCATATGGATCTTCTGGAGGCATTGTGAAGCCAATAATAATATTTCCTTGTGCTGGAATTTTTATCCATTCTGGAAGTTTTACAACGAGTCCATTTTTATGTTCTATTTTTGTTCCTTTTTTCAGAGTAATATCTTCATCTGTTCTATTGATGAGTTGCAATGTCCCTTTTGCATTTTCTCCATAAAATTTTTTTGAAACATTGGTAAATCGTCCTTCATGAACAAATGTAGAAGAAAGAGGGATCATAAAAATTGCATTATTTTTTTCCCATAAATCAGACTCTTCATATACTGTTTCATCGAGCAAATATACATTTATATGCATTTCTTCTTCTTTTTTTTCTGGAGTAATAACAATATTTGCTGCTGGAACTGCTATTTGCAAAATAAAAAAGAAGAGAACACAAAAAATTGCTATAAGAAAAAAAAGAGAATGAAGCGTTGGTTTTGATAAAAAAGGATTTACTTCTTTTTCATCAGAATCTATTTCATATTTTTTTCGTTCGGTATCTATTGGAATATAAGAGATTTTCAAATCTTCTCTTTCATTTTTCGATTTTTCAAATGGTGTTTTTTCATTATCAACAAGAGTTGGAACCGATGAAATTCCTACACTTTGTATCTCTTTTCTCGCTCGAGCATTGAGAGTAATAATTGTAATATCTTTTCCCGCTGCATCGGATTTATCTCTTAATTTTTGTAAATCTGTTTTTTGTTCAAAAATATATGCTTTTCGCGGAAATACTAAAGAAAGACTATCTGCTTTAGATGCCAATATTTGCTCCAATATTTCATCAATATCTTCTTGTCCCGAAAATGAAAGAACTCGAAGAGAGAGCATTCAGAAATATATAATAAAAAAAAATCTTTCCTTCATACCATATCTTTTTTTGTAACATTCTTCAATTTGAATATTTACAAAATATTGTAAAAAACAAGAAAATTAAGAAAATTAAGAAAATTAAGAAAAAAATCAAGAAAAGATATTTCTTGATTTTTTTTATATTTCCAATGGAGCCACCTGTCAGAGTCGAACTGACGACCTACGGGTTACAAATCCGTTGCTCTAC
>CAMZLA010000036.1 GCA_947311665.1 uncultured Candidatus Altimarinota bacterium
GATAATATCTCCGTCGGCATCTGGTGCGGGTGCAATTACATCTTTGAGTGTTCCTGTAAGAGTTGGAGCATCAAGATCTAAAGTGGTTCGGTCGTATGTGGTTACGGCTTTTAAAATAGCTGGAATTCCTCCCACGGCATGCACATTTTCGATATGAATATTTGGACGAGATGGCGAAACTTTACACACATTTGGAGTGATTTTTGCCAATTCGTTTAATCGTTGTAAATCGTATTTGACTCCTGCTTCGTGTGCCAATGCAAGCGTATGCAAGATAGTGTTTGTTGAACCTCCCATTGCCAGATCCAGAATAAATCCGTTATCAATATTTTTTTGTGTCACAATATCACAGGGAAGAATTTTTTCATCGATTACTCGTTGTAATACTTTTGGAATTTGTGCAAAAAGTGCTTTTCTATCAGGATTTATTTCCCATGTTCGTTTTTCTTCATCTAACCAATGAGCTGCTGGAATCGTTCCATTTCCTGGTAAAGCAAGTCCAATAGCTTCTGCCAAACAGTTCATTGAATTAGCCGTAAACATTCCCGAACAACTTCCACAGGTTTCACAGGCTTCATTCGTAATTTTCTCCAATTTTTCTTCGGTAATTCCTCCACCAGAAAATTCTCCTACCGCTTCAAAAACGGTATTCAAATCACTATCACCTTTTCCTGCCAGCATCGCTCCTCCAGAAACATACACACTTGGAATATTCATTCGCACCATTGCGTTCAGCATTCCTGGTACAATTTTGTCACAGTTTCCAATTCCTACCCACGCATCACACGGGTGTGCTCCTACAATAGTTTCTACTTGGTCGGTGATAAGTTCTCGACTCGCAAGAGAATATTTCATTCCATCGTGTCCCATTGCAATTCCATCACAAACAGCACCACCAACATTGGCATACCAGACATTAAATCCTGCTTCTTCTAAATGTTCTTTTAACGCGTATCCCAATTTATCCAGATGCGCGTGTCCAGGAATTTGTGTGGTAAATGAATTTACAATCGTTACAAATTTTTTCTTTCGTTCAGAAATTTTTTTAATAGTTCCAGATGCTTTAATAAGACTTGCCGCTGGAAGCATATGATGACCGCTGGCAACGATTCGCGAACCTTCTTTTTGAATTCGTGCAAATTGTGGGTTAATTGGAGTGTTTGACATAGTTTTTTTGGTTAAATTAATAAGAATAATAAATAAAAATTATCGTTTAATATGAATATATTTTGTTGATGAAAAAGAATCTTTCTTTTTTTCCCATTCATCAGGAGTAAAGCATTTTACTGTTACGGCATGCACTTGTTTGATGAAACCAGAAAGAGCTTTGAATGCATATCTCGATTTTTCTATTCGAGACAGTTCCTGAAATGCTTCATCAATACAGATAATTTCTACATGATGCCCATCGCCTCGTTCATCTATAACAATACTTTCTGCAAAAGCATCAGATAAAATTTCTTCAAATCGTTTTGTCAGTTTCATCAGGTTCAATAATTAAATAATATAATATTAGAGAAAAAATAAAAAATTATATATTTTTTTTATTCTTCAAATTCTCGTTCTTCCAGTTTACTCGTTATTTCTTTCATAATATTTATAGAAATATCATCCCAAGAAAATTTTGGAAGATGACTTTCTAAAATTCCTTTTTCTTCTAGGTTTTGTTGTAATGTTTCATCTGTATATAAAACTTTCATTTGTGTAAATAAATCAGAAAAAGAAAGAGGATCGAAAAATAATGAATGTTTTGGGCAAATTTCAGGAAAACATCCATGACTTGATGAAAGTATTGGTGCTCCACATCTCATCGCTTCCAATATTTTTTTTCCTGTAGTATCATAAAGAGACGCATTTATATATGCAAAACATTTCGACAGAATAATTTCTTTTTTATTTTTAGGAAGAGGAGGAAGTATTTCTACATTATGCCATTGTTTAAAATGTGAGAAATTTCCAGCAAAAGGTTCTTCAATAATAAGAATCCAATTTTCGTTACTAAATCTTGCACGAAACAATTCAAATGCTTTTATTACTGTTTGAAAAGAATGTAAATCACAATGAACAAATAAAAATTTTTCTGGTAATGTATCCCATTCATTATGTTCTTCATAAATGTTTTCAACATCAGAAAGAGAATTATTGTTTTCTAAATGCTGTTGAATGTCTTCTTCTCTATTTTGTGGAGTATATTTATTAATAGATTTTGTTATTCCAATTCCTGATATATGAATATTTTCTTCATCGGCATCAAGTTCTAAAATTTCATTTTTTGCAAAAAGAGAAGGAACTATATTTAAATCAGCCGATGAAATATTTTTTTTATACCATTTTCCACTCTGATATTCCATACTCTCTTTTGTATATAATTCAGGAGAATGTAATGGTTTGAGATGATTTGTAAATTGGACATGGAAACAGTCTTCTTCGAAAAGAGTTGGAAATGGTGTATTACAAAATATTGCATCAAATTTTCCAGTCCATGGAAGATGTCCATTTTTCATAGCAAGAGTTTCAACCAAATCATCAATAAATGGATATCCTAAAAATCTGATAAGCCTATAGAGTCGTGTTGCAGAAATTGCCGTATGCACTCGTCGTACATTTGAATAATCTTCAAATCTATCTTTTTTTTCTAAAATATCATCTCCTGTTGTCCAGAGATAAAAAACATGTTCTGGGTGATTTCGAAAAAGAGCATGAAAAAAATCTTCACAAAACAACTCTCCATTACTGGGAATTTGCTGTGTAAAAGGTTTAAAGTCTATTAAAATATACATGAGAAATATTATTTGTATTCAAAATATAAGAAATCTATAGATATACTATCATAAGTTTTTTTTGTATTATATTTATTTTTTGTTATACTGTTTTTAGGTATTATAAAAAAATATATTTATGAATGACGAACTCAAGCGTGCAATTAAAAAAGCAACCATTCGGCGAACAAAGAAAATGAAGTCTGGAAAAATGAAAGAAAATTTTTCTTTGAAAGGGGATATGAAATGGCAAGAAATGCCAAAAGGTGCATTGGTGCCAAATTCTGGAAACTCAAAAGAATATAAAACAGGGAATTGGGTTCCTACTCATCTCGTTTTCAACGATGAAACATGCATAGACTGTGGTTTATGCTGGCCTGTTTGTCCCGATGATGCAATAATTTTTGATGAAGGAGGGCATATGAAAGGAATTGACTATGATCATTGTAAAGATTGTGGACTTTGTGTAGAAGTTTGTCCAACAAAAGAAAAAAGTTTATATTTTGAAGAACGAGAAAATAAAGATATTTAAAAAAATAAGAAACTTTGATATTATATTTTTTGTAAGAGATCTTTTAATTTTTTTAAAAATGGTAGGAGAAAAAGATTTTATTAAATGGAATAACAAAAAAATTGAAACAGAAACAATCTCAGAAATTCCATTTTTTCATAAACGAGAAATTTGGTGGATACGAATGGGAGAAAATATTGGATTTGAGCAAAATGGCAAAGGTTCAAATTTCTTAAGACCAGTGCTTATCTTTCGGAAATTTAATCAACGAGTATTTTGGGGTATTCCATTATCAAAAACGAAAAAGAGTGGTATCTTTTATTTTGCTTTTGAGAATAAAAAAAGTACTGCAATATTGTCTCAACTCCGATTATTTGATGCAAAACGGTTACAAGATAAACTTGATTTTATGGGAAAAAAAGATTTTGGAAATTTAGAAAAAGCCATTCAAAAACTTTTGAATGACTTTTAATGTTTGTTCTCTCTCTTAATAATAAAACTAAGAGAGCCGGTCCGAAGACATTTGTATCTCTATTTTCTCAAAAAACGAAAAAACTGTCAATTATTTAATTTTTACCTATGGCTAAACAACGAACAGCAATTACACCAACGAGAGAAGAAAATTTTCCAGAATGGTATCAAGCCGTAGTGAAAGGAGCAGATATGGCAGAAAATTCTCCAACACGAGGGTGCATGATTATTAAACCTTGGGGGTATGCATTATGGGAAAAAATGCAAAAAATTTTAGATACAAAATTTAAAGAAACAGGACATGAAAATGCATATTTCCCACTTCTTATTCCTCTCTCTTTCATGGCAAAAGAAGCAGAACATGTAGATGGGTTTGCCAAAGAATGTGCTGTCGTTACTCATCATCGTTTAGAAGGTGATGGAAAAGGAGGTTTAAAGCCAGCAGGAAAACTTGAAGAACCATATATCATTCGTCCAACAAGTGAAATGATTATTGGTGATGCAATGGCAAAATGGATACAATCTTACAGAGATCTCCCAATAAAATTGAACCAATGGGCAAATGTTATGCGGTGGGAAATGCGAACTCGGTTATTTTTACGAACATCAGAATTTTTATGGCAAGAGGGACATACCGTTCATTCAACAGCAACAGAAGCAAAAGAAGAAACGGATACAATGCTGGGAGTGTATAAATGGTTTATGGAGGAATATTTAGCAACTCCTGTTTTTGATGGGGAAAAAACTCCAGAAGAAACTTTTCCAGGAGCAGAACATACATATACTGTAGAGGCTTTAATGCAGAGTAAAAAAGCGTTACAAAATGGAACATCTCATTATATGGGACAAAATTTTGCAAAAGGGTGTGGAATAGAATTTACAAACAAAGATGGTGATTTGGAGCATGCATATACAACTTCTTGGGGAGTTTCGACACGAATGATTGGTGGATTAATAATGACACATTCAGATGATGATGGTCTTGTGTTACCGCCCAAAATAGCTCCAAAACATGTAGTTATTCTTCCTTTTTTGGGAAAAGATACCGATGATGATGTTTTAGATGCTTGTCATAAACTTAAAAATAAAATTGAAAAATTACAGTTTAATGGAGAAAAAATTGAAGTAGTTATCGATGCTTCTGAAAAAAATGCAGGACAAAAATCTTGGGATTGGGTAAGAAAAGGAATTCCTTTGCGAATAATGATTGGTCCAAAAGATTTAGAAAAAAATAGTTTTGTTCTTACAAGACGAGACAAGCCAGCAAATGAAAAACAATTTTTAGATATGGAAACAGGAACAGGCAATTTCCCAGATATTTTAGAAGAAATGCAAAAAAATATATTGGAAAAAGCTATGAAGTTTAGAGATGAAAATATTACAGAAGTTTCATCAATTGATGAATTTAAAAATATTTTTGATCTTAAAAAAGATGATCCTGGGTTTGTTGTGTGTTATGCCGATAGTGAACTCAATGAAGAACGAGAGGAATTGTTAAAAGAATTGAAAGCAACAGCTCGATGTATTCCTTTTGCTTTTAACGAAAATAATGAAGAGAAAACATGTATTTTCTCTGGGAAAAAAACAAGTACTAAAATTATATATGCACGAGCATATTAAAAAAAACTTTAAAAAAATATCATGTCGATGGACGGATTTGCTTTAGGAGAAGATATTGATGGAGCTTCTGGTGGTGCAGAGATAACATCTGAACAACTGGAACAGTATAGAGAACGGGCAAAAAAAACAGCAGCACAGGCAAAACGAGATAAACAACAAGAGCAAAAAAAGAAAAAACAAGAAAATGTTTTATCTCATATCATTATACAATTTCTCAATACTCCAAAATATTCTGGATTTTTTATTTTAATTTCTAAAGCACTTGCAAAAAATATTCCATCAGATTTTTTATTAGCATTACTTTCTCTCATTCATAAAGATTCTTTGGCAGCTGTAAATGCAAAAGAAATGCAAAAAATTATTTCTATCCCTCAAAAATCTACATTTCCAAAAGAAGTAAAAATTCCAATGTCTCATTGGACAAATTTGCTTGCTTCTGTTGCAAGCAGCGAACCACATAAAGTTTTAGAAACTATACTTGATGAAAATTGGGAGATTGATAAAAGTCTTCATCAGCTCATGTCTTTAATAATAAGAGAATTTTTTGTGTTTAAAAATTTTAAAACAGATTTTTCTAACATATCAATATTTTCTCAAGTTTTTCTCAAAAATTTATCAGATCAATTACAGCAACAAATTAGTAATCAAGAAAAAATAAAATAAATACAAATAAATACAAACAAACAAACAAAGAGAGAAGATGAAGATGTTTTTAAAAAAACTCTAGCTTTTTAAATATATAAATGGTATGATGTTCTATCATATTTATTATTTATTGTATGAATAAAACTTTATCAACATTTTTTCTTTCTCTCCTGCTTTCTTTCTTTGCATTTTTTGCAATTTCAGGTGTTCTATTCGCCTCTTTTTACCCTGATACTTTATATCAGAATATAAATCCTGAAACAAAAAAATATATAAACACTGAAGTAAATATTGGAGATGTTAAAAAATGGAACCCTCTCTATAAAAAATATTATGAAAAAATAATAAATAGAAATTACATTTTAACAATAAAAAATTCTCAACTCGAAGAACCTTTTTATATTGATGATGTTTCATCTTGTCTTACTAAAAAAACTTTTGAAGAATTTAGAGAATTAGATCCTCAGCCAAAACAGGCATTTTATAAAATAATGGAATATTGTAGTTTTCATGATTTTTATCAACAAATTGCAGATAGAAAAAAAAGTGAAGAAAAAAAGAAAGCATTAGCAAATTTAAAAAAGAAAGTTCACTCTTCTTCAAAAACTTTACCTTTAGATTCTGTAATTAACGCTATTTTAAATCCAAAAAATTGGGATTCGAAAACAGGAACACTATTAGGAAATCAGCAAGGAATTTTTCATACTCTTACAAATCAAGGAGAAGATTTAGAAATATTAGGAATAAAAGAATTGATAGGGGTTGGGTTATCTACATATTATCACTCTAGTAATAGCCGAAAAGTTAATTTACGAAATGCTGCATCTAAACTCGATGGAAAAATTATTCATCCAGGGGAAACATTATCTGTTGTTCAAGATTTTTCACCTTTTACTTATAACAATGGGTATGTAAACGGAATAATTATTAAAGATGGAAAAGATGCAACAGAAATGGGTGGAGGAGTTTGTCAAAGTGTTACGACAATTTTTAGAGCATGGCAAAATGCAGGATTGGAAATAACAAAATTTCAACCGCATTCAAAAAGCATTTCATATTATGGAAATATTGGATTTGATGCAACGATGTATAGTTCTGGAAACCAATGGGGAAATGTTGATTTATTATTAAAAAATAATAGTGAAAATTCTATTTTAATAAAAGTAGTAGATAGAGACCCATATCAAATAATTCTTTTATATGGAACTCGTGATAGAAAAGTTATTTTAGACCGATATTATTTTGGGAAATATTCAGCGAGTCAATTGGCAAAATGGAAGAGATCTATTGAATATAATAATTCTGGAGAATGGGTAGATAATTATTTCCAAGAAAATCAAAAATATTACTA
>CAMZLA010000037.1 GCA_947311665.1 uncultured Candidatus Altimarinota bacterium
GAAGCAAAAAGCACTGTTCCAATGCTGGAAGCAGAAAATGAGAAACAAGAATTATCACATAACATAACAGAATTGTCTGAAGAAAATAAAATTTTAAAAACAGAACTCGATACCGCAAGAAATGGACGAACAATATTTTTTATTGTTGCACTTGTTCTTCTTTTTTTACTTTTTATATTTTTTTTAATTAAAGGGAATTTTTAAGAGATATTTCAGAAAAAATTATAATACTTTATATAAAAAAAATTATGAATACTTTTGGACAAAATTTTAGAGTAACAACATTTGGAGAAAGTCATGGAGTGGCATTGGGCTGCATTATTGACGGTTGTCCTGCAGGGCTTGAAATATCAACAGAAGATATTCAAGCAGAATTGAATAGAAGAAAACCAGGACAAAGTGCAATGGCAACGCCAAGAGTTGAAAAGGATCAAGTAGAAATTTTATCGGGGATTTTTGAAGGAAAAACAATTGGGACTCCCATTGCATGCATTGTTCGAAACCAAGACCAAGCCAGCAAAGATTACGATTTTTTACGCACAACTTTTCGACCAGGTCATGCCGATGAAATGTGGCATTTTAAATATGGACATAGAGATCATAGAGGAGGAGGAAGAAGTAGTGGACGAGAAACGTTGGCACGAGTTATTGGTGGCGCTTTTGCAAAAAAAATATTGCAAAAAAATAATGAAACACAAATCATTGGTCATGTTTCTGCTTTGGCAGGAGTTACAGCCGATGAAAATAATTTTGATGAAAGTGAGATAGAAAAAAATCCGGTACGATGTGCAAACAGAGAAAGTGCTGAAAAAATGATTGAAGCGGTAATGGAAGCAAAAAGAAAGAGTGAAAGTGTTGGTGGAGAAATAACGATTCAAATAAAAAATATTGCAAAATATTTAGGTTCTCCTGTTTTTGGGAAAATTGAAGGAGAGCTTGCTCGAGCAATAATGTCTTGTGGAGCGGTTCGAAGTTTTGAATATGGAATTGGGAAAAATGCAAAAAATCAAAAAGGTTCAATTCAAAATCAACGAAAAGAAGGAATATCTGGAGGAATTACAACGGGAGATGATATTCTTTTAAAAATTTCTGTAAAACCAACTCCATCTATTTCACAAAAACAAACCGCTCAAACTCTCAATGGAGAAATAAACGATTTTGTTATTGGAGGAAGACATGATCCAACTATTCCTCCTCGACTTGTTCCTGTTTTAGAAGGAATGGTTGCAATGGTTTTTGCAGATCAATTATTGGCACCAGTAGATAGAATAAATCAGATTTTTCGGTGATTTTTTTTAATTGATATAAATATATACCAGAAAAGATATAGAGAATTTTAAAATCTTTTAATTCTTATAAAAAATTTAATTCTCATCAAGAGAAATATCTTTAAAATTTTGAGAATATCTATCTATTAAGTTTCTTTCTTTTGGTAAATCTGCCATTGCCCATGTAGTACTTTTAGCATTTTCTGCTACTCCCTTTCCTTCTGCAATATCTTTTGCTGCTTTTGCAATAGCAGAAACATTTGCATCGGCATTTGGAGATTGAGAAAGATAATAGGTAAAAATTTTATCTATTATTTTTGCAAAATCATCTTCAGAATTTCCTTTATTAATCTCTATTGGAGGCGGATTTCCTTCGAAAAGATCATTTATTTCAGGAATTTGAGAATAAATATTTGTCCAATCTTCCGATAATAATTTTGGATTATCGTTATATTTTGAATTGAAAACAAAGTTTTTCGTAATCTTTTTAAAATTTTCATCGACACCATGAGAAAAAATGGTTCGCCCCATTTCAAGATAATCCCCCGTATTCATATCATTATTATACCCAGCTTTTCCTCGAGGATCTTTTGAGTTGAGAAGAAATGATTCACTAAATCTAAACAAACTTTTTGTTCCTTTTACTCGCCCCATTCCTGCAGCATCGAAAGCTGCAAAATATCCAGCTTGCCGTCTAATAGTTTCTTTCAGCGTATCGAAATTTAATGCATCACTATTTGCATATAACCCCATAGATGTTATATTTTGCATCATTCCTAAAATAGATTGGTTATATGTTGTTTCCTTGAAATTTGTTTTACCAGTAGAACCTGTTGCCAAAAATTTTATAGCAACAGAAGCATTTCCAATTGATGTTAAAAAATTAGCATTATCATGATCCATTGCAAAATTACTCTGCCCCGTATTTATTATTGTTCGTGAAATTGCATTTTCATGAGTCATTACATTGACATGTGTCCAGTTTATGAAGGAAGTAGGGACTCCATCCCAAGAATTTTTCCCTTCTGGAATAATCTGTTTTGCTGCTTTTAAGATATCTTCCTTTGACCAAAGACGCATCATATCTGCAGGAGGATAATTATTTGCAATTTCATAAAATCGCTGAAATGCATCAGGTGTTAAGACTCCTTCTTTTACCCCCATAATTAAATAATAAATATATCCTGATGGTTCAATTATTCCATCACTTACCATATATTGAATATATCCTTCATAATCTTGAAAAGAAACAAACTCTCCTTTATGAGCTTTTCTAAGCCAATCTTGAAGCTGTTCTTCTTGCCCTCCTCGTTGAGAAGCAACTTCTGCAGAATTTGAAACTCCATCTTTTATAGCTTTTTTATTGGTATTATAATAGCCCCAAAACAAATCTTCTTCTCCATAAATTTGTAAAAATGCTTTTTGAAATTTAGAATTTAACAATGCAGAGTTTAAAGGATCAAAATCACTTTCATAAAAACGAACTCTTGCCCCCAACTCTTTCAATTTTGTAGCATAAATTCTTTTTGGTGGCTGTCCAGATCGTTGAGTCCATTCTATAAATCCTTTCTCAGACAATTTCTCCATTAATGCCTTCATCGTATCCCTATCACTTACAGAATTGATATACTCTAATAATTGAGCATTGTCATCTGGAAGACCTTCTTTAATTTTATTTACTTCTTCATTTTCTTTACTTTCTTGTTTTTGTTTAAATTCATTCGACAATCCATCAGAAATACCTCCAAACATGCTTGCTCCAACTTGACCAACTCGCCGTTCTGCCTTGTTTTCATATCTTCGTTTTACATATTCCCATGTCGTAGTAAATAAACTTCCAATATCATGTAAAGAAAGAAAAGTTGTATTATTCCAAATATTTTGTAAAACATTTGGAGAATCCATATTTTCTGATGAAATTTTTGAAACAAACCCCTGTGCCTTCCCTTCAACATTATCAGAAATATATTCCATAATTTCTTCCGCATCCCCCACTGTTTTTGCCCAATGATTTAAATTGGCTTCAGCATCAAGAAATGCTTCTTCAAAAAAGTTTAACCATTTATCCAACTCTTTTTTTTCAGAAAAAGAAAATAAATGTTTCGAATCTTCCAATTGTTTAATTAATCCTTCATCTCCATAAAGTGATGCTTTTTTGGTTTTTAATCGTTGTAAATATCTCGTTTTTTCTTTTCCAATTAAAGGTTTTGCATTTTCTTTCTGTTTTTTTTCTTCTTCAGAAAGAGCATTACTATCCATTTCTTCCTCTTCCATTTCTTTCATCATTTCTTCTATAGAAGATTGATCTTCTGCATATCCAATGGTTTCTGGTATCTTAGATTGAGATAGTCCTGATGAAAATCCTTTTTGACTTTTTTCAAAATCTTCAATAACACTTGCAATATATTCTTTTGGTAATGCTTCAGAAATATCTAAAACTAATAATTGCATATCTGGATTCATTCCATATGGTTCTTTGTTTTGTGCATCTTCATTTTTTAGTTTTGCAATTTCTTCTTTTCGTTTTGCAATTTCTTCTGGTTCTTTGTTTTGTTCAATTTCTTCTTTTAGTTTTGCAATTTCTTTTTTTCGTTTTGCAGTTTTTTCTATTCGTTTTTCAATTTTTTTTCTATTAAAATAAGTAAGAAAAATGTTCTCTGGTAATTGTCGAGCTCCCATAAACATGGCATATGGTTCTTCCATAGTGCTTTTCGAATTTTTATATTTTTCTCCTAAAATAGAAATTGCTCGTTGTTGAAAATCATTCAATTTCCCCAGTTCTTTCAGCTTTTCATCAAAAGCAGTAAGAATTATATCTTCTTTATCAAAACGCACTAAAAAATGAAATTTTTCATGAAAAAATTTTAATAACCATATTTGTTGCTCTTTATTATTTTCATCAAACTCTCCATTTTTCAATTCATCATAAAATTTTTGAGGAATAAAAATTTGTTTTCCATCATTTTCACAAGAAAATTTATTTTTATCATTTTGATTAATAGCAATTAAAAGTTCCCCACTCATTCCTTTCTTTTCTGCCTGAACAATTCCCTGCAATGTTTCAAATGCTTCTTGTGTTGTTCCTGTCCCATTTTTCAAAATAGAAAATAATATTCGAGTTGTGTTCCATGCTTGCAATGTACCATCTTCTTCTTGAAATTTTTCTATAGAGCGTCCTCGTAAAACATCAGCAAGACTATCTTCTGGAGTTTTAGAATCTATAGCGGTTCTTATTTCATCTTCAAAATTTCTTAAAATAGTAATAATTTGTTGAAATGTTCCAACTCCCAAAGCTAATCCTCCATTTACAGAAGAAAGCATTTCATTTTCATCAGTATTCATGTTCATTGCTTTTGCCAATTTTTGAGAAAACCTAGCAACATTTTCTTCCCATTTTTTAGCATCGAGAGGAAGGACTATTTCTTTTTTTTGCTTCTCTAAAAAATCAACAGAGTTTTGAAACAATTTTTTAAATTTTTCTGATGAATTGGCCAATGGAATAATTCTTTTTTGAATTTTATTAATAGAAAGTTTTATTTCTTCTAAAGAATATTCTGCCATTTTTTTATCTGTCAATTTTTCATATAACTCTTTTGCTTTTTTTTGTGGACCTTTTTCAAACCACCCATTTTCTTCTGCCGAAATAATTATTGAATTTTGTGTTTTTTCAAGATTTTGAGTAATAGATTTAAGTCCTGTAGAAATTCTGTCTTGAGAAAAAAAAGTGATAATTTTTTCAGGAACTTTTTCTTTACTTGAAAAATATTGAATAACCGATTTTGGAATCGTTTTTTTTGCAGGATGTGTAATATATTCTGCAAAATCTTTTTCAGAAAAATGAAATTGTTTTTGTGTTTCTTGTAATTGAGTAAAATGAACAGGATCAATATATTCATTTTTTATTATTACATCAATTCCTTCATCGGTTAACAGAGCAAGAGCATGCAATTTTTTTCGCTTTTCATCTTCTGCAGCGGCAATAAATGATTTTTCTTTAATTATTTTATTTACTTTTAAAAGAAAATCTTGATATTTTAAATGATTTTTCAATAATTGTTTTTCTAAAACAATTCTTTGTTTTTCTATCTTAAAGCATTCGACTGCTTCTTTTTTTGAAAAAACTTCTTGAGTTTCTATAGCATTTCTATATTCTTCTGGAATATTTTTTAGATTATTGTTGTTTGTCCAAAATTGTAGAATTGGGATATTTGTTCCTTCTTTTTCCGATTGTTTCAAAGCAGAAAGATATGAATGAAAGATAGAATATCCTATTTTTAGATTTTTTTGTTTTTTTTGTTTTTCTGATGAAGACAAACCAGGAAAAGATTCGAGGAAAAATGAAGAAGCTCGTTCTGACCTTCTAATAAAATTTTCTACTGTTTCTATTCCCAATTGTTCAACAATTTTAATGCGTGCAATAGACTCTGAGTTTACAACTTCATAAAAAGC
>CAMZLA010000038.1 GCA_947311665.1 uncultured Candidatus Altimarinota bacterium
AAATCATTGCTGCTCCTGCTCTAATATCTTGAGAGGCAACAGGAACGCCCATTAAATTCGATTTTCCAGAAATTTTAAAAACATGAGGATTTTGGATTTCTACATCAGCACCCATTTTTTCCAATTCGAGAAGATATGCAAATTTTCGTTCAAATAACGGTTCATGAATTTTTGAAATACCTGTGCATTGAGTGAGTAAAACAGAAAATTGTGGATGTAAATCTGTTGGAAATTTTGGAAAAACACCTGTTTGAATATCTACAGCTTTCAACTCTTCTTTTCTTGAATGTGTTGTAATTTTTTTATTTTTTTCATCAACAGTAAAAAGAGCATTTGTTTCTTTCAATCGTTCGAGAAAAGAGTCTAAATGAGTTACTTCTACATTTTCTATAATAATTTCACTGTCTGTTAAAATTCCTGCCAAAAGATATGTTCCAACTTGTAAATAATCTGATGTAACAGCAATTTCTCCAGAAGTTTCAACCGATGTTCCTGTTATGGATAGATTATGACTTCCAATTCCTGATATTTGAGATTGTGTAGACTCTAGAAACTGGCATAAATTTTGAATATGAGGTTCACAAGCGGCAAGTCTCAATTGTGATTTTCCTTTTGCAAAGGCCATTGCTATAACAGCATTCTCTGTCGCTGTTACCGACATTTCTGGCATTACAAAAGTATTTCCTATAAATGTTTTTTCTTTTAATTCAAGTTCTAAAAAATTTTTCGATTCAATTATTTTTGCACCCAATGCAATAAATACATTTAAATGAATATCAACCGACCGTTTTCCTAAAACACATCCACCAGGAAAAGGCATTTTTACCCGCCCAAACCTGATGAGAAGTGGTGCAAGAAAGAGAATGCTTGCTCGCATTTTGCAAATATACGGATCTGAAACCTCTCCATTCCCTGTTAAATTTCTTGCATCGATAGTAACTTCACTTCCTTTTTGAGAAATTTTTGCTCCTAACGATTTCATTATATTGATAAACCCTTGAGTATCGGATAAATCTGGAACATTTTTTATTACAGAAATTCCTTTTACTGCCAGACTTGCTGCAAGAATGGGCAATGCTGCATTTTTAGATCCTGGTATTTTTATAGATCCCGACAATTTTTTTTGTCCTGTGATATAAAACCGTTCTTTATTCGGAGAGATCATTATTATTGTGTAAAATATTTTTAAAAATTTTTATAAATTTGAAAGAAGTTTGATATTATTTTATCATTTTTTTGTTTCATATAAATCACTTCCTTCTCCAATAAATGTAGTAACAATCATATCAATAATCATTCCAATAGCCCCTCCTGTAATAGTTAAAATTAAAAAAGTTTTTACTGGCTCACTTCCTCCCATTGCTGCACCAATTGCAAGAGTGAGAGAAATGAACGAACCAATAACAAATCCTCGTAAAAAAGAAGGAAGTCGAAAACCAAAAAGTGGATGAATAGTAATAAATCCCATAAGTCCAATAACAAAGCCAATAGCAGTTCTATTCGCTATAATATCCCACATCATCAAATTTGAAAAAGACCATGTTGTATATATTCGAGCTGCTTCATCAATATTTGGATTTTGAGTAAACCCCCAAAAACATAAAAGACCAAAAAGAGTTCCTAAAAAACTAGCAGTGCACAACCGCATAGCAAGAGTATTATTTTTTTTCATAAAAAAAGAGATTAAAGAATATAAAAAGATAAAATAAAAAAAGAGAGATAAATAGAAATCTAGAGAGATATATTAGAAAATATGAGTTCAATAGATAAATAGATAAGATATAGAGAGTGTACTATTTTTTTCTCTTTTTTAAAAACCATTTTTCAAAAAAATGAAATGAAAAATATGAGAAAATAATTGTTAGAAATATACCGATGAAAAAACCAAGAAAAGGGGAGTGAATACTCTTTGAAACTTGAGATAATATTGGAAAATGAAAAATATATATTCCATATGAAATGCTTCCTAAAAAAGAAAATATTCTCATGAAAAAATTATTTTTCTTTTCATCAGAAACGAAAAGAAACCACCAAAGAAGAAAGAAAAATCCTCCAGCTGTTATGAAATGAAGAAATATTTGTGCAAAAAATATTTCTCGAAAATCTGATTGTAAAAAATAAAAAGTAAATGATGAAATGCTCAGAAAGAGAAAACTCAGAGAAAATAAAAATATTTGTTGATATTTTTTAAAAAAAAGAAAATTTTCAGATTTTTTCTTTTCATCAGTTTTCATGATAGATGTTTGATATTTAAGAGTTATAAACGCAAGAAAAATTCCCAGAAAAAATTGATCGAGTCTTCCCCAAAGTTGTTCAGAAAAAATTATCCGTTTTTCAGCAGACCAGTCTTCAAAAATAAAAAATAATCCTGATCTATATAAAAAACTGAGGAATACTAAACTAGAAAAAATAATAAAAAATTTTTTTATATTTTTTTTTGCAAAAAATATCCAGATAAAAGGGAGTAATAAATAGAAAGCCATTTCTATGGAAATGCTCCATGTTACAGGGTTTATGGTGTGATACCATTGTGGGAAAAATCCGTTGATGAAAAAAAGATGAGCAAATAAATCTGAAATACTTTCAAAAGAAAAATTTTGTAATCGAGTTGTTATTACCCAAAAAATAAGACTACTTCCCATTGCAAGTGGAGCAATTCGTGCTATTCGTTTTTTAAAATATGAAATAAAATTTTCACTCCTATACAGCGAGAGCATTATTAAAAATCCAGATAAAACAAAAAACAAATCTACTCCAATATGTCCAATAGAAAAAATTTTTGTCCATTGTGGCAAGTCTTCTTTATAGAAACTCCAATAATGAAACAAAAAAACAAGAACGGCTGCGAGTCCTCTAAATGCATCTATACCGATAATTTTTTGAAAGTTTTTTTTCATAATTATTTTTATTCTATTTTATACTATCTCATTTCTTTCTGTTTTAGTATTATTTTTATATTTTCCTTTTTAATAAAACTCTATTGTTATGTTTTTTCTTCTTTCTCCATCGAAATCGCAAAATTTTACTGATGAAATTCCAGAAAATATTGTGGAATATATTCATGAGCCAGAATTTATGAATATGAGTGAAGAGATTGTTTCTTTTTATAAAAATTTTTCGACAGAAGAGTTACAAAAAATTTTTTCTGTGAGTGAAAATATTGCGAGTTTAAATGTTGAACGATTTAATCTCTGGAAAAAAAATGCAAAAAAATCTGATAAAAAACCAGCAATTCAAGCGTTTACAGGAACAGTATATAACAACTTTGAATATAAAAAATATTCAAAAAATCAGTGTAAATATGCTGATGAAAATTTAAAAATAATTTCTGGATTATATGGAATTATTTCTCCTTTTTCTCTTATTCAGCCATATCGATTGGAAATGGGAACTCGGCAAAAAATTGAAATTGAAAATATTGGAAGTGGTGAAAATAAAAAATTATATAAAAATTTATATGATTTTTGGAAAAATATTCTTACAGAAAAAATTATTTCAGATTTTGCAACTCTTACACAAAAAAATATAACTGATGAAAAAAATAAAAAAATTATTATAAATTTAGCATCGGTTGAATATTCAAAAGTTTTAGATATGAAAAAACTTGAAAAACAGAACATCAGAATAATTTCTATAGATTTTAAAGTCTGGAAAGATAATAAAAAAAACAAAAAAAATAAAACAGGAAAAAAAGTTTTAAAAACAATTGCTATTTATGCAAAAAAACAACGAGGGGAAATGATGGATTGGTGCATAAAAAATATGGTTTCATCGGTTGAGGAAATGAAAAAATATGAAAGTGATGGATTTGTTTTTTCTGAAAAATATTCTGAAACAGAAAGACTGTGTTTTGTCTGTCAAAATTGATTGACAAAATTTGTTTATGAAGTATATAATGAGTGAAATTAATAATATTTTTTTATGGTATTAACACTTTCTATTCGAGATTTTTTGCGAGGATTTTCTGAGTATCGGAAATTTCTTTCTCTTGGGAAATATGATAAAATTATTGTTTTAGATAAAAATAAAAATGAAGAATTTGTTTTTAGAAAAGAAATATCGAGACAAGAGAAGAAAAAAAAAGTTTTAGAAAAAATAAAAAAAAACCCTCTCCTCTCAAAAGATTTTGTTTTAGAGCCTTCTTTTCCTACATCGGCAGAAACATTTTTTAAATTATAAAAACATGATTTTATGTGATACCAATATTTTTATTTATGCTTTGCAAGGAAATAAAAAATATCTATCATTTCTTATGGAAGAAGAAGTCTGCATGAGTGCTTTATCATATGTTGAAATTTTAGTTGGAATTGAAAAAAATAATGTATCCCAAAAAAAGGTAGAAGAATTTCTGAGTCTTTTTCCCATTATTTCTTTTGATGCATTGTCTGCAAATTTTTTGGTAACTCTCATTGTCAAAGAAAAAATAATTTTAAGAAAATCAAATCCCATCGATTTATTAATAGGTGCTACGGCTGCATCAAAAAAAATGGATATTGTTACAAATAATATAAAAGATTTTAAATATTTTACTTCTATAAAAATAAAAAAAATATAATCTCTCTCGCTTCACAATAAAAAATATGCAAAAATAAATTGCATATTTTTTTTGATTTCTTTTTTTATGAATAATTTCGCTTATATAGATGGAACAAATCTTTATAAAGGATTGCAAGGAGTTGGAAGAGAGTTAGATTATAAAAAATTTAGAGTTTGGTTATTACAAAAATATAGAATTAAAACGGCGTATATTTTTATGGGATATATTGCTAAACAGCAACAATTATATTCTTATTTAGAGAAAATTGGATTTATTTTAATTTTTAAAGAATCGATTGTTTGTAATGGAAAAGTAAAAGGGAATGCCGATTCTGAATTAGTTTTACAGTCTGTTCGAGATGTGTTTGAGAAAGAAGTAGATAATGTTGTTCTTGTTTCTGGAGATGGAGATTTTTCTTGTCTTGTTGATTTTTTAAGAGAAAAAAAAATATTTAAAACAATTCTTATTCCTAATAAAAAATATTGTTCTTATCTTCTTAAAAAGAAACAATGTTCTTTGACATTTCTAGAAGATCCTTTAATTATAAATAAATATACAAAAATAAAAAGGACTCCTTCGTAAGAATTAAAACGTCTTACAAGGACTCCTTTCATATTGTATAAACATTGTACAATATCTATAGAAAATAAATCAATCTTTTTTTTAATTTTTCAATGACTTCTTCTCTTCTCAACGGTTTAAACCCACAACAATTAGAAGCGGTAACGCATAAAGATGGTCCATTGCTCGTCGTTGCAGGAGCTGGAAGTGGAAAAACAAAAGCTCTCACTGTTCGAATTGCATATTTAATTGAACAAGGTGTCTTGCCACGAGAAATTTTAGCGGTTACTTTTACCAATAAAGCGGCAAAAGAAATGGGGGAACGAGTGGAAAAACTTCTCACTTCTCCAGATTTATATAATATTCAATCTCCAAATATTGGAACTTTTCATTCTATTGGTGTGAAAATTTTGCGACGAGAAATGAATGTTTTAGACCGTGCTACTGGGTTTACAATTTTTGATAGTACCGATACCAAAGCCTTGGCACGAACATTGTTAAAAGAAAAAAATATTAAAGCTGATGTTTTAAATGCTGGAGGATTATTAGGAAAAATATCAGATTGGAAAAGTAAAATGATTCTTCCAAAAGATGCACAATCTCAAGCAGAAAATTATAGAGAAAAACTTATTTCTGAATTATATGAAAAATATCAAGCGGTGTTGTTGAAAGCAAATGCCTTAGATTTCGATGATTTAATTCTTTTACCAGTACAAATTTTTCAAAAATCTCCAGAAACATTAAAAAAATATCAGACTTGGTGGAAATATGTTATGATAGATGAATATCAAGATACGAATTATTTACAATATCTTTTTGCACAGCTCATTTGTGAAAATCATAAAAATATTTGTGCTATCGGAGACAGTGATCAATCTATTTATAAATTTCGTGGAGCCGATATGTCTAATATTATGAATTTTCAAAAGGAATATTCAGATGCAAAATTGGTAAAACTTGAACAAAATTATCGGTCTACAAAAAATGTTTTATCGGCTGCCGATGCGGTTATTTCTCAAAATTCAAATAGGCTCGATAAAGTGATGAGAACAGAAAACCCTGAAGGGGATCAAATTTCTGTTCTTGAATTGGGAGATGAACGAGAAGAAGCAGATATTATTTTTCAAGAAATTGCAAATTTGATAGGAAAAGGATTTTCATTAAAAGATTTTGCGGTATTATATCGAACGAATGCTCAATCTCGAGCGTTGGAAGAAGCGGCGTTGCGACATGCTGTTCCTTATACCATTGTTGGAGGATTAAAATTTTATTCTCGGTTGGAGGTAAAAGATATTTTGGGATATTTACGGTTTATCGTAAATCCATCTGATGAAGTTTCATTAGAACGAATTATTAATGTTCCTCCACGAAAAATTGGAAAAACTTCTGTTGACCGCTTGCGAGCATTTGCTCAAATGAAAAATATCGATCTTGCTCGATTATTGCCTCATGTCGCATCAGTTGAAGGAATTGCGACCATGGCAAAAAATCAAATAATAAAATTTGATACTATGATTGCTTCTTTACGGCAATTGGCAGTAGAAAAAAAACTTTCTGAATTTTTAGAAATAGTAATAGAAAAAAGTGGATATGAAGATATGCTCAAGAAAAAAGGAGAAGAAGGAGAGGTGAGACTTGAAAATATTCGAGAATTGGTTTCTGTTGCAAAAAAATATGATGAAATTGAACCATTGCAAGCCTTACCATTGTTTCTTGAAGAAGTAGCATTAATTAGTGATTTAGATTCTGTAGAAAAAGATGATGAAAAAGTAACATTTATGACTTTGCATGCATCGAAAGGGTTAGAGTTTCCTGTTGTATTTTTGGCAGGATGTGAAGAAAATATTTTTCCTTCATCTCGTGCATTGTTTCAGCCTGATGATTTGGAAGAAGAGCGTCGGTTGATGTATGTGGGAATTACACGGGCAGAAAAAAAATTATATATTACTCTTGCACGAAGCCGAATGCTTTATGGAGATATTATGTATAATTCTGCGTCTCGGTTTATTTCAGAAATTCCACAAGAACTCTGTGATGGGAATTATTTTGCAGAACGAAGTTTGGGGTCAAGTTTTGCTCAAAGTGAACCGCAAATCATTTCTCATGGATATGAAGTAGGAGAGTTGGTAGAACACAAGAAATTTGGGATTGGGAAAATAATGAATATTGAAGGAGATATTCTCACTGTTATTTTTCAAGAAGCAGGAGAAAAACGATTGGTAGCATCTGTTGCACCATTGGAAAAAGTAGATATGGATTTTTTATAGAATTTTTGAAATTTGGTGTGAGGTTTTGAAATGGGGAATAAAATGTTTGTATTTGGGGGTAGGTTTTGAAATAGTGTATAAGGTTTTGTGTTGGGCACAAGGTTTTGTGTTGGGCACAAGGTTTTGTGTTGGGAGCAAGATATTGTGTTGGGCACAAAATATTGTGCCCCTACGATAATTAAAAAAAATATTCACGATATTTCGTGAATATTTTTTTAGATGAAAGGTAAATGATAAAAAATTTATTTTAAATCCTTAGGAATGGGTTTTGCTGGATATTTTTTATTCATGTATTGGTGCCATTCTACATCATTAAGTTCTGGCATTCCATTCCCAGATTTTTTGCTTATT
>CAMZLA010000039.1 GCA_947311665.1 uncultured Candidatus Altimarinota bacterium
CGTGCGTATCCTATAGCCTTTAGTTGTTTTTTTGTATTCATTTATTGAAAAATAGAGAGGAGTTTTTCAGAAATTTCTGGAAAATTTTTTATTTTCTGCAGAAGAAAATTTGGAGAAATTTAATCAAGTGTTTTTGTAAACAAGTATATACAAATAATACTTAGATAGAAAAGAAAATAATATTTTTAGAATATAAAAAGCAATGCAAAACAAAAAAAATCTGATACGATACTAAAGAAAAAAACTAAAAAATACTTTCTCATCAGAAAAAATGGAATTAGTAAATTATCAAAATACTCTTGAAGAAATTCGCCTAGAAATATTTCAGGCAAGGAATAGGGCTTTGCAGGTGGTAAACACAGAACTTGTAAGTTTATACTGGAAAATAGGAGAAATTATTTCTCTCAAATTAGAAAAAGATGGATACGGAAAATCAACAATCAAGCAACTTTCTAAAGATCTTGATATTTCCTTTCCAGGTATACGAGGATTTTCTGCTCGAAACCTTGCGAATATGAAAGAATTTTTTGAATCTTATAAAGAAAATGAGGTTTTGCAGACACTGTCTGCAAAAGTAGGTTGGTCTCAAAATCTCCTTATTGTAAGGCTAAAAATAGACGAGGAAAAGATTTTCTATATGAAAATGACCGCCAAATATGGGTGGTCTGTTCGCATGCTCGAACGACAAATAGAAAAAGATCTTTTTGCAAATGCACAAAATAATCAGGAGAATTTTTTCAAAACTTTAGACGAGCAACAAGCCATTTTAGCAAAAAATAATCTCAAAGATGATTACAGTTTTGATTTTTTAGATATCAAAGATAAGCACTCGGAAAGGGATTTAGAAGACGCTCTTATTTTAAAAATTTGTGATTTTCTCAAAGAACTTGGCGGAAGTTTTGCATTTATAGATCGTCAATATAGAGTAGAATTATCTGATAAAGAATATTTTATAGATCTTCTTTTTTACAATCGAGAAATGCAATGTTTAGTTGCAGTTGATTTAAAAATAGGAGAATTTAAGCCGGAATACGCTTCAAAAATGAATTTTTACCTTTCAGCTCTTGATGACACGGTAAAACTTCCACACGAAAAAAATTCTATCGGAATTATTATCTGCAAATCCAAAGACGAAACAACAGTTGAATATTCTTTGAAAGGAATGGGGCAACCACTCGGAGTTTCTACATACAGCACATATGAGACACTCAAAGAATTGCCTGCAGAAATTTCTAAATATCTTCCTGCAGAAGAAGATATTATTAAAAAGTTAGCGGAATAAAAATAAAATATCCTTTTTTTATAAAAAAATATGAAACATGAAATTAAAAATAAATCAAATTCTTTAGATAAAGATCAATATTTTACCGATGAACAACAGGCTATAATTGATTTAAACTTTAGTCAGCATTTTGTAATGGCTCCCCCTGGAACAGGAAAAACTCAAGTTTTAACTGAAAGAATTGTAAATATTTTAAATACAGAAATTGATCCTGATAAAATAATAACTCTTACTTTTACAAATAGAGCTGCAAAAAATATGCAAGAACGAGTTTCTGCACAAGGAATTGATTCAAGTAAGGTATTTATTGGAAATATTCACAACTTTTGTAATTCATTTTTAAGAAAAAATAATGTTATATCTTATCAAACTTCGTTAATTGATGAAGAAGATCAAGAAAATATTTTATCAGAAATAAAAGAGAATATTCAGATTAAAACGAGGAATGCAGATATTATAAAATTTAATGCGTGTAAAAAACAAAAAAGTTTCAGATTTAATTCAGAATTATTAGAAATTTATTATCTACATAAAGATGATAATGAAAGTGAAATAAATTTAATCTCTGAAGAATATGAAAAAATAAAATCAGAATCTCAATTTATAGATTTTGATGATCTTCTTTCTTTAACATTGAACCATTTAAATAATAATGAAATAGATATTTATGAGTGGCTTCAAGTTGATGAAGTGCAAGATTTGAACTTAATTCAGTGGGAAATTATTAATAAAATATCAAGTAAAGAAAAATCTCACAGAGTATTTTTTGGAGATAACGAGCAATCAATTTTTTCTTTCATGGGGTCAAAAATTGAGCATACTAAAAAAATTGCAAATGAAAGTATTTTGCACTCTTTAAGTAAGAATTTCAGATCTCCAAAAGTATTATTAGATTTTTTTAATCAATATGCAAAAAATGAATTAGCTCCAGAGTGGAAAAATGATCCTGTTTCTATGAGAACTGACTTAATAGGATCTATTCAATACAAAGAAGTGTCAGGAAATGAAAATAATGAAGCACAATATATAGCTGATAACTTTATTACAAATAATCCAGGTACAAAAGCTATTCTTGTAAAAACAAATAAAATTGCAGATTTATTTGCTGATAAGTTGAATCAAAAAGGACTGAATGCCTTTAAGATTTCAGGATTTGATTTATTTAGAAAAAAACTTGTTAAGGATTTATTAGCCTTTTTAAATTCATCAATTAATCCTGAAAACAAAAATAGCTGGATACGAAATTTGCACCTATTTTCTCGAATACCAACACTAAAAAAATCTCGAAATTTTATAAATAAATGTTTTTACCTTGGCGTAAATCCTTTGGATTTTTTAAGAACTTCAATTGATAAAAATGATTCATTTCTAGAAAGCTTTTTTGAAAAAGAGAAAGATGATGATTTTTTTAAAGAATCGTTTTTAGATGATTTTTATACCGACTTTACATCAAAAAGATTTGTTGTTTTTGATACAGAAACAACAGGATTAGATACTAAAAATGATGATGTTATTCAAATCGCTGCAATTGAAGTTATTAATGGAAAAATTGGAAAAACTTTTGAAGTTTATATTGATACAGAAAAAGATTTATCAGAATCAGAAAAAATTCATAAAATATCAAAAGAATATTTATTAGAACACTCTATTGAAAAAAATGAAGCCTTTATTAGTTTTTTTGACTTTGTTGGAGACAGTGTTTTACTGGCTCATAACCTGAAATATGATATAGATGTTTTAAATGAAAATTTAAAAAAATTAGGGGAAAATAATATTTCTGATAAAATAGAAAAATATGACTCTTTAGAAATTTCTAAAAGATTATTTTCTGATTTTCCTTCTCATAAATTAGAATATTTATTAGAGAAATTAAATGTAGAAGGAGAAAATTCTCATAATGCTCTTGATGATGTAAAAGCTACCGCAAATGTATTGCAGGCTTTTTTGCCAAAGATTTTAGAAAAAAAATCAGAACGATTAGAGTTTCTAAAAGAAAGTAAAACAATCATTAAAAATCTTCAAAACAGATTTAATCCTGTTTACAAAGCAATCTCAGGAAAATTTTCTGATGAAATGGGGTTATCAGAAATTGTAGATATGACTATTTCGTACTTTGGAGATCATTTAAAGTACGAAATATTTGAAGATGATTTTTCTGCATTAGAAAAGATTAAGATACATATGTCTTTTGAATATACAAAAGGAAGCATTTTTAATAAATTAAATGAATCAATTCCAGAATATTTAAAATATAAAGAATCTGACTTAGTTTTAGGAACAGAGCCTATTGTAATTGCAACAATTCATAAAGCAAAAGGACTAGAGTTTGATACCGTTATTATTCCTGGATGTACGGATAACAATTTCCCTTCTTATTTTGATAAAAGAGATGGAAATGAAATTGAAAGTGCACGACTTTTGTATGTTGGGATGACAAGAGCAAAGCGAAGCATTATTTTTACAAACTTTACAGAACAACAAAATCAATATGGGCAAAATTTTCCTCAACGAATTTCTCGATTTTTAAAGAAATTTAATTTTGAAGATTTTACTACATTTAATAATGAAAGTATTTATGAAAATGTAGTAGACGAAAGTCTTGATCGCTGGAATTCAAAAGATCCATATATAGTTTTGGGAGTTAATTCTTCAATGCATTTCAATGAAATTAAAAAATCATATAAAAAATTAGCAAAAAAATATCATCCTGATCTAAATCCTAATGATCACGACAAAAGTTCTGAAATAATGAGAAAAGTAATTAATGCTTACGATGATATAAAAAATAATATTTAACAAAAATACATATGTTTAATTTTTTCAAAAAGAAATATTCTGAAGATGAAAAAGTAAAATTTTGTGATTGGATAAATAAATTAGAAAATGTTAATTATGTTTTTCCAGAAGATCCAAGCAATAATTATTTTACTGCAGATAGAAAAATAACTATTTCTGATTTAAATAAAATTGCTGGAATTTCTATTTCCCATAGAGATTTAGTTATACCAAAAGAGTTTATATTTCTAGAAAATTTAATAGCACTTTCTTTTAAAAACTCTAATATTAAAAAATTTCCAATAGAAATTGGGCTTCTTAGGAATCTTTTATCTTTTAATCTTTCTGGGAACAGAGAGATCTCTTTTTCAGAGAATATTGTTTTTAAAGGAGATATAGTAGAAATAGACCTTTCTGACTGCAATTTAAAAGAAATTCCTAAGTTTATTTTTAATTTAAATTTTTCTTTAAAAAGATTGTTTTTAGAAGAAAATAAAGGTATTTATATAAATGCTGCTTTATTTCATATGCCATATATTGAAAATATTAATTTATATAATTGTAATATTTCTAGTTTTCCTATTTGCAATGATGAAATTAAAGAAACATTAAGTAGCTCATTATTAGCTTTTAGAAAACCTCCTTCTTTATTTAAATCCTTAGAAATTTTAAATTTAACAGGCAATGAAGGTATTTTTATAGATGATTCTATTAAATATTTTTCAAATCTAAAGTGGTTAGTTCTTGCCTATTGCGATTTAGAAGAAATTCCTACTTCATTAGCGAAACTTGACTCACTAGAAATATTAAACTTAAGAAATAATGATTGGATGACAATTAATGCTGAAAATATGGGGGATAAATTAAAGACATTAAAATATTTAAATATTTCAAATTGTGACTTGATATTAAATGGTCGGAATAATGTTGCAATCTTAGATTCAAATATTGATAATCTTATTATCGACGAGTAAAGACTTTTTTAGGCACTTCTATTTTTCAGCGACCCAAAACACCTAAAACGAATTAAAAACGAAAATTTCGCCAATTCTGATTGAATTTCGCTACAATTTTTATAAATATAATATTGATAAAAATATTTTTATGAGAACTGTTTGTTTTTATTAGTAAAAATAAATTTTTCTAAAAACCTATTGTTAAAAGTAAACCTTTTTTAATTTTCCAGAAATTTTTTATAAAAAAATCATCTATTCCTTTTAGAAGAGTTTTAATATCTTTCTTTTAAAGGTTTTACGAGGCTGGCAAGGTGCTTTCTTCTCAATAGAAAACAGTCGAAATCCCACAAATTTACGCTCTTATCCCACAAATTTACGACTAAAAAAGTTTTAAATCCCACAAATTTACGACTGAAATCCCACAAATTTACGCTGAATTTCTCCAAATCCCACAAATTTACGCACAGCAAAAAAACACCAAATGAACGCAACAGGTTTTTTTTATTGTGGGATAAGAAAAAAAGAGATACAATAAAGTAAAGTAAAAAATATTTTTTGTAGCTCCTTTTTTATGGCAAATAATTCTCTCGTTGTACAATCAAATGAACTGATAGAAGCTAGCTATCGGCTTTCTTTGGTCGAAGCAAAAGTGATTTTAAAAATCGCGAGTATGATCAAGCGAGAAGATAAAGTTTTTGATGATTATCATATCCCTGCAAAAACTTTGATGAAAGAAATAAATCTGGGAGAAAGAAATTATGCAGAATTAAAAAAAGCAACAGAGGGGCTTGTGAGTAAAACCGCAACACTGCAGGAATCTGACGGAGAGTTACAAATTTCTTTTCTGGCAAGTGCAAAGCATTACACAAAGGGAGTAAAAAAGGGGATGATACGCTTTCGATTAGATCCAGGACTCAAACCATATTTATTACAGCTCAAGAAAAAATTCACATCGTTTAGGCTAGAAAATACGCTCAATTTAAGAAGTATTTATGCTATCAGGGTATATGAACTCCTGAAACAATACGAAACGATTAAAAAACGCAGTATA
>CAMZLA010000040.1 GCA_947311665.1 uncultured Candidatus Altimarinota bacterium
ACAATTCCATTGAAAAAATTTAGAACGAATTTTTCAAAAATGCTATTAGATTAAAAAAAATAGTTTTAATTAAAAGAGCCCTATGAATTTTGAAGATAATTGTGTAAAGAAACCTTAACTGGAACAAAGCTGGAAAAAAAAAAATCTTACAAACTTGACCGCATGACCTGAAAATCCCCAGCACCAAAGTTTAGTAAAGAGAAGATAATGCATACATAATTTATATGCCTAGATATGTACAAACATGCACAACCTCCCTTTATATTGGCAGGGTGTAGCCATAAAAACAAAAATCCATCACATTGAAGTTGATCTCCGTCCTAGAGACTTTGGAATTAATCCTTCACAGACTCTTGATAAATTCTCTTCCCACCCAAGTTCACACCTCCTCCCGGTGTCTGAGAAGGAAACTGACTGCCCAAAGTTGTCTACATGGAATGAAAACCTCATATTCCCAGTTCTGAAATAAATGATCTAAGAGATCAAAATAAAAAGGGTCAACACATTTGACACCCGCATGTAATTCATAAAAAGGGAAAACAAAGAGAAGAAAACGAAGAGAAAAGGCATAGAGGAAAAAGACGAGAAAAAGAAAGGAAAATAGAAAAATAAGAGAAAAATGAGAAAATAAAAGAATTTTAAACATCTACCAAATACGAGAGGAAAAGAAAAAGAAAAAGGAAAATAATATGAAAGAGAGAATAAAATAGTGATAAGAAAAAGGAGAATAAAATAGTGATAAGAAAAATTATTTAAATTCTTCCACCAAATAAGGGAAGAATATAGAAAGAAATAGACGGAAAAGTTCGAGAAAGAAAAAAAAACAATATTCTCAACCTAATACGGAAAGAAAAAAAGAGAAGGAAAAAAGAGAGAAAATTAGAAAAAGAAATGTAAACCATCAACCAAATACGGTAAGAAAAAATATAAAGAAAAAAAGTAAGAGAAAATTGGAAAGAAATGTAAACCATCAACCAAATACGGGAAGAAGAAAGAAAAAGAAAAGTAAGAGAAAATTAGAAAAAGAAATGTAAACCATCAACCAAATAGGGCAAAAAAAGCGGGTGAAAAAAGAGATGAAGGCAGAGCGATATTTGCGTGAAATTCGTGATTTACAAATGCAAAACAATGAATTGCTTCAAAAACTATATGGAGTAGAAGAAGATAATATTTCTCGACGGCACTGGAAAACAGGGTTTAAAGTAATGGGAATGTTGCTTCCATATTTTTTTAGCATGTTTGTTGCTTGGACTTTTTATGCAAAAGTAATGGATAGTTTTGACTCTTTTAAAAATTTTTTTACAGATATTCCATCGAGCATTTCAAAAAATATTCAAGGAGATGTAAAAGAAAATATTACAAATGGTCTCGGTTCTGGAATTGATGCTATTACAGAAGGAGGAGCTGTTTTATGGGAAAACAGAGATGAAATTATTAATGGAGGAAAAGATAAATTGAATGAATATATTATTAGATAATTTTTTTTTATGAACCTTTTCATTTCTCCACTTTCTGGATTTTCTCTCTGCACATTTTTTTCTGATGATAACAAAGTTGTGGAAAAGATTTCTTTACAAAGAAGTCAAAGTTTTGCTGATGTTTTATATGAAAATAATAACTGGAAACAGGTAAAAAATATTTTTTTTATTTCTGGACCAGCATCGTTTACTACCTTGAGAAATATGGGAGTTTTTCTAGAAACCTTGCAACAATTTTCATTAAAAAAATATAATTTTTATTCACTTTCCACTGGTCAATTTTTTAAATTTTCATATCCTAAAAGTGATATTCAATTTCTTTCTGTTGGAAAAAGAGAATGTTTTGTTTTTCAAAACAATAATTATAAAAAATATAAAAATAGTGAACTGGCTCATCAATTACAAACTTCATCAGATGAAAAAAATAAAATAATGGGAGGAAAAGAATATATTTCAGAAAATAGTCAAAAAGAAATTTCATCAGAAATAGAAAATAAAATTTCTGATGAAAAAATTTTTACTGAAATATTAAAAAATAAAGAAAAATATTATATAGAAAAAATAGAAATAGATTATGGAGCAGAGCCAAATATTGGATAAATTTATTTATTTTTGTTAGCATTTCAACACTTTAAATATATTGTTTTATGAAATTTATTCGTACAAAAAAAATTGCATTTTTTAATAATAAAGGAGGAGTTGGAAAAACAACTCTTGCTTATAATACTGCTGTAAAATTTGCAGAAAAAGGATATAAAACAGTAATTATAGATCTTGACCCTCAATGTAATATTTCTTCTTTGGCTCTTGGTGATGAGTTTTTAGAAAAAAATTTATTTTCTACAGAAGAAAGTAATATATATGGAGTTTTAAAAAAAGTATTAGAGGGAGGCGGTGATGTAAATACGGATATTCAATTCACTTCTCTTTCCAAAAATTTATATATATTACCAGGAAGTATGAAACTTTCTAAATTTGAAAGTTCTCTTATCTCTTCTTCTGGAGAAGCCGCTCAAGGATTAGAAAGAGGATTTTTCTCAACAAGTGCTATTGATAGATTTTTAAATAAAAAAGGATTAAGAGAAGAGATAGATATTTTTATAATTGATACATCTCCATCTTTAGGATTACTCAATAAAGTTATTTTTTTGGGAGTAGATTATTTTATTACTCCTTTAATGCCTGATGCATTTTCTGTTCAAGGGATTAAAAATTTAGGATCAACATTTTCAGAATGGAAATATTCATGGAAAGAATTGGAGAAAGTCATGGCGAAACGAAATAATATAAGTTCTAGTAATTTATTAGATGGAGAAGGATTATTTCTTGGATATATTATAAATTCATATAATCAATATGGGAATAAACCAATTAAAATTAATAGAGAATGGATAGGAAAAATTCCAGAAGTTATAAAAAAATATTTATCCGAGAAGCATTGTAAAAATGGTTTAGTTGAAAAATCTTGGAAAAATTCTCTTGCAGAAATGAAAGATTATGGGAAATTATCACCACTTTCACAGCATAAAAATAAAGCTATTTTCAACTTAACCATTCAAGATGGAGTAGATAATGCAAAGGGCTCTATAGAAAACTTAGAAACATCAAATAAGGAATTTATAGATTTATTTAAAAATATAGAATCTCTTTTACATGAATATTAATATATGAACCATTTCCTTCAAAAAATAACACAAGAACCCATCATTTTCATGTTCTTACAAATGTGGAAATTTTCGAAAGGAAACAGAAAAAATGTTGTTTTCTTCATGATTCTTTTTATTTTTTCCAATATTATTCATTTATTACATCCGTTAATTTTTGCCTTTTTTCTTAATGAAATTCAAAGAAATGGTGTGAATGAAGAAAATATTTTTTTTCTTTTACAAATTCTTTCATCAATTCCTCTTCTTTCTATTATCTTTTGGGCATTGCACGGACCAGCACGAGTAATAGAACGAGCAAATGCTTTTTTAGTAAAAAATAATTATGAATTGCATCTTTTAGAAAAAATTTTATTTCAAAATCTTTCATGGCATTCGTCTCGAGATAGTGGAGATATTATAGATAAAGTTAATAATGCTTCTGGTGGAATTTTTGGGTATAGTGAAAATATTTATAATTTTGAAGCAATTATTGTAAAAATTTTGGGAACAATGATTGCTCTTGTTTATTTTAGTGGATATATCACATTATTTTTACTTTTTTTCATCAGTGTTTCGCTGGGAATAATGCTTCTTTTTGATATAAAACTTATTCCTCAATATAAAAAATTGAATATTTTTAAAAATAAAATTTCTGCAAAAATTTTCGATTCTCTGTCAAATATCACGAGTGTCATCATTTTAAATATAAATACAACAGTATTATCAGATATAAAAAAATCGGTAATTGCTCCTTTTTCTCTTTTTATAAAAAATGCAAAACTCAATGAAATAAAATGGTTTTCCATTTCTTTCTTAATAGAAATAGTTTTTCTTCTCCCTATTGCATATTATATTTATTCAAGATATTCATCGGGATTGGTTGTTGAAGTGGGTTCTATAACCGCTCTTTTTCTCTATTTACAAAATATTTCAGAAGTATTTTTCAGTCTGGGAAAACATTATGAAGGAGTGATTAAAAATAAGACAGATATTTTAAATGCAATAGAAATAGAAAAAAGCATAGAGAAAAATAGAGGTAATAAAATAAAAATGAGGAATAATGGAAAATGGAAAAAAATTACAGCAGAAAATTTTCAATTTTCATATTCAAACAAAAAAAATTGGGATATAGATATAGAAAAAATATCGTTTCAAAAAGGACAACGAATAGCAATTATTGGAGAATCGGGATCTGGAAAAACAACATTTTTAAAATTGCTGCATGGGTTATATGAAAATGCAAATGCTCAAATTGAAATAGATAAAGAAAAAATGAGCACAAAAAAATTTTCTGAAATAGATTTGGAAAGTACTCTTGTTCCTCAAGAACCAGAATTATTTTCTCGTAGTGTTTTAGAAAATATTACTTTTGGACTCGAGTTTTCTCAAAAAGAAATTTGGAAAATGCTCGATTTGGCACAAGCAACTTCTATTGTAAAAAATTTAGAAAATGGATTGCAATCTATTATAAATGAAAAAGGAGTAAATTTATCTGGAGGACAAAAACAAAGAATTGCTCTTGCTCGTGCATTACTTTTTGCACAAAAAAAACAACTCATTCTCCTTGATGAATCGACTTCATCTGTTGATCCAGAAAATGAAACAGAAATTTATAAAAATATTTTTTCTCATTT
This sequence comes from uncultured Candidatus Altimarinota bacterium, assembly GCA_947311665.1. Taxonomy (GTDB): domain Bacteria; phylum Patescibacteriota; class Gracilibacteria; order CAIRYL01; family CAIRYL01; genus SZUA-1403. Next base: position 4,759 of record CAMZLA010000040.1, read on the forward strand.
TAGAAATACGACTATCATTGCATCTATTCATAAAATGAATTTGCTCAAGTTTTTTGATATTATTTTTATTTTTGAAAAAGGAAAAATTATCGACAAAGGAAGTTTTGATGAATTGTATGCAAGAAATAAAAATTTCAAAAAAGAATGGGATGAATATATTGAACAATAACACTATAATTCTTTATCCATTCTTCATGTAGGGGCGCACCCTTGTGGTCGCCCAATAAACAACTGACAATAAACAATAGACAATAAAATAATAACAGTGCAATTCTTTATCTATTTTCCTCGTAGGGGCGTACCCTTGTGGTCGCCCAATAGACAATATTAAAATATATCAAATAGAAAAACACCCTAATAAACCTATTAAAAGTAGAAATTTAATAGGTCTATTAGAGTGGGAAGTAATAAACAG
>CAMZLA010000041.1 GCA_947311665.1 uncultured Candidatus Altimarinota bacterium
TAAAGATTATCAAAAGACAAAAAAATAAGAAATAAAAAACAGAAGAATATTCTCTCTGTTTTTAATTTTTTTTGAATAAATTTTGCTCTTGTTTATAAAGAAAAACAAGGGCATTTCTATTGTTTTTTTACAACTCTTTCACCATATATCCACAAATTTCTTCATATCCCCATTTTCGATAATATTCTCGAGTTCCAACTCCTGCAATGATCACCATTTTTTTTTCATTCCATTCTTCTTTTGCAATGCGTTCGGCTTCCACAATAAGTTTTTTCCCCAACCCTTTATGCTGTCCCGAAGATTTTTGTTCATCAGAATTATCTCCAACCGTAATTTCTGAACCATAAGAATGTACTTCTCGAATGAGAGCAGAATTTTTAAGTACTGCTCTAAATTCTTCATTTTTAATTTCTAATTGTGAAGATTTTCTCAATCGTAACAGTGCAAAAAGCTGAGATTCATCATCACTTTCAAAACTAAGAAAAACTTCTGTTCCTTGTGAAGCATCATAATCTCTTCGTTTTAAAACAGGATTTTGTATTTTTTCTGATGAAAACCCAACTTCTCGACTTCTAATATCTCTAAATAATTTTTTAGCATTGTTTTCTAAATCATGTTTTTCAAAAAATTCTTTTCCAACAATTTCTAATAATTTTTTTGGTTGTTCTTGTAAAATTTGTCGCAGATTAGAAAATTTTGATCCATCTAAAATATTATTAGCAGGAATATCTCGCATAAATCGCATAATTCTTGTCCATTCTGGAACATATGCTTTAAATTTAATTAATAATTTTATAAGTTCTATATCTGTAATTGGCTGAAAATCTCCTTTTTCCCAAACACTTGCCAGTTCTGATGTTGGTAAAACCATGCACGGATAAATTTTTATAAAATCTGGACGAAAATCAGGATTTTCAAAAACTTCTTTCATCATTTCTAAATCTCTTTCTGGATTTGAACCAGGTAATCCAGGCATGAGATGAAAACAAACTTTAAACCCAAAATCTTTCATCAATCGCATGGCTTTCACTACATGTTTTTTATAATGTCCTCTTTTTGTTTTTTCTGCCACATCATCATGCAATGTTTGGACTCCTACTTCAATTCGTGTACATCCATATTTTCGCATTCGTATCAATTCTTGTTCTGTAATAAAATCTGGACGAGTCTCTAAAGTTAAACCGATAATACGATGAGAAGCTTTTTCATTTTGAGCTTGAAAATGCTGTAGAGACTCAATATTTTGAGCTTGAAAATGCTGTAGAGGATCAATATTTTGAGTTTGAAGCTGTAGAGGCTCAATATTTTGAGCCTTGCGAGAATAATCAATTTTCATATTCTCACATTCTTCAGATTGATAATATTTAGCCCCTACAATATTTTGATCCTTGCGAGAACAATCAATTTCTTTTATTTCTCCCTCTTTTTTTCCTGCTGCAATATGTAAAGGCTCCAATGCAAATAAATTTTCTAAATCTTTAATTTTTTCACATACTGCAAATGGCTGAACTTCTTGCAATTCATCAGCTGTAAAAATATTCCCCCAACCAGCACCAATAGTTTTCACACCTGCTGCTTTCCCTTCTTTCATATCAGAAATCGTATCTCCTATAAAAAAAGTATTTTCTGGTTTTTGCTGATGTTCTGTTAATATTTTTTTCATTTTTTCACTTTTGCTTCCTTCAGTTTCTCGTCCAATAACTTCTGAAAATAATCCTGATATATGATTTTTTTTACAAAATTCATCAATTACAATTTTTTGATTTGCAGAAATAATTTTCAAATCGAAATATTGAGAAAATGTTTGTAATACATCGATAATTTCATCATAGAGCATTACAGAATTTGAATAATGTTTTTTTTCCAGTTCTGAATATTCTTTGACAGATTTCTCTGTTCCTCCTGCTTCTTCAAAAGCAGACCAGAGATGAGCAGAACGAAAAATTTTTCTAAAAATTTCTCTATCCATTTCTACATTATTATTTTGAAATGCTTGTTGTGTCATTTCAAAAACAAAATTGTATGAATTGGCAATAACTCCATCAAAATCTAAAAATATTATTGGTTTTTGTTGTTGTAGAGGCGTATGGCAATACGCCTTTTTATTATCTTCTCTTTTTATTATATTTTCTTCAGGCATATTTTCATACGCCCCTATATTATTTTGGTTACCGCACGAAGGTGAAATATCAAAACTATTGGCTGCACGAAAAACTTCTGAGATATAAAAATTTTGATATTGTCGTGGTAAAAAACTCCATGTTCCTCCCATCACAATAATTTCCAATTTACTTGCTGGATGTCCAGACTCTTCCAAAGAAATAATTCTATTTTTCACTTGATGAAAAGGATCAAAATTATTTCGTAATGCTCGAGCTGCTGCTGGTTGGTTTTTCATATAACTTTTTGGCATTCTATCTTCTGTTGGGCAATATATACATTTACCTGGGCATTCAAAAGGTTTTGTTAAAATCCCAATGGGAGAGACACCAGAAACAGTTCTCACTGCTCGTTTAATAATGAGTTTTTGTAATTTTTCTGGCAGAATAATATTGTGTTTTTTTGCTACAACAATCAATTCTCTATTTTTTAGTGTAGAAATTTTATGTTTTCCAGAAAAATTATTTTTTCTCGATTCTAATCGTTTAGCATTTTTAGGAATATTTTCTAAAAGTTCATAAAGAAATAATAAAGTTTTTTCTTCATTTTCTATAATCTGATGTTTTTTAAAATTAGTAATTTTTTTGTTGTTTGACATGAAATAATTTTTTTAGTAATATATAAATACAAATGCCCTAGGGCTCATCTCTCTTTATTATAAAGAGAGAAGAAAATAAAAATTAGTCGTCTAGCAATTGCTGAACGGCTTTTTTTATTATTGAAAACCTTTCTTTATTACATTTTCCAATTTTTGAAACCAATCTTTTCCCATCAAAAAGACGAATTTGAGAAATTATTGCAGACCTAATTTTCCCTTTCAATTCAAAAGAAATATAATATTTATTATTTTTTTTTATTTTTGTACTTAAAGGAATTCCCCAAAACAAAGAATTATTAAATTTTTTTATAACTAATAAAGGTCTCATTAAAAATTCTCCCTTCCCATTTTCTTCATCTCCAATATTCATTCCAATTTTAGCCCAAAATATATCTCGAGGCTGAAACCATTTTATATTTTTTTTAATATTTATTTTTTGTTTTTCAATATTCCATTCATCAAATTTTTTATTATTCATTTTTTACAAGTAAAATTAAGAGATAAATAAATCTTTATAATTTTGCATAATAGCAAATAAAAAGAAGTATAAAATGAAAACAAATGATAAAAAAGAAGAAATAATAAAGTTTTTTCTTCATTTTCTATAATTTGATATTTTTTAAAATTAGTAATTTTTTTGTTGTTTGACATGAAAAATATAACGATAAAAATACTTGAATAAAAACTAAAGGTAGTGTATCATGATATGAACGAAATAAAAAAAATAGATATATATTATGAATCTTTTTCCACAAATCATTGTTACAGGATTTACTGAAGATCTTGAAAAAAAGCATGAAATGAGCATTGTTATTAGTTTAATAGAAAAAGAATTTTCTAAAATGGGAATTCAAATTTTAATAAATCCAGAACATTTTACAGAAAAAGATATTGCCAATTGGGTAAAAGACATCAGCTCTCCCAATGATTTTTATATTAATATACAAGAAAAAGAAATTGGACAAGTTTTATTTAGAACAAAAAAAGAAAAAAACATGGCACAAACATTTTCTAAAAATCTTTCTCAATGGACCGATAGCGAGTTTATCGATTCAACATCGATTGCCAGCCAAAATGGAAATATTTTTAATATATTAGCTCATCTTCCGCTCCATTCATGGAATATATCTCTTCCAAATCATTTATCGGAAAAGGAACAGGTTTTTAGCATTATTGGTTGTATTACAGAGCTTTATACAACAAAACATTCTCTTATTTCAGATGAAAACATTTGGCCTTTTAGAGATGTTCCATCTTCTCATTTTGCATTTAATGCAATAAAAAAAGCAAAAGAAAGAAAAATCATTACAGGATATAAAGGAGATATTTTTTATCCAAATGGAGGAATTACAAGAGGTGAAGTATTATATATGCTAGATAAAATTGGAAAATTATAAAAATCTATAAAATAGAAAAAAAGAAAAAAAGAAAAAGAGAGAAGTATTGAAGTATTAAAGTATTGAATCGAATAGTACATTTATTCTTTTTATGCTTTATAACTTGCTGCCGCTTCATCAATTTTACTCATCACGATACCAGCATTTCGTGCTTTTTGTCGTAAAAAAGTTCCAACTGGAATTTCTTTTTCACATTCAAATGTTGCTTTTTTATTAATATTTCCTCCATGTAATTCTGTAACTTTTTTCCCTCCAAACATCATTTCTTTTGCAACAATAACAAAATCATCTTCTATTCGTGGCATAACAACTTCAATTTCTCCTCCTTCGACAATTTTATTTTTTACCAAAACTTCCAATCTCCCATTTTCCCAGCCTGTTACTCGTCCACAAAATTCTTTTTTTGCGGTGCTGGAATTGGCTGCATATTTTATGGATCCTTTTCGTGGTTTCCCATTTAAAAATCCAGGGAAAAATCCTCTATTCGCTGTGGCATGAATTTCTTCCCAAATTTCAGGATTAAATTCTTTTCCCATTGCATAATCATCTAATGCTCGTCTATATGCTCGAGCAATAGTTGCTGCATAATATGCTGTTTTATTTCGTCCTTCAACTTTTAAAGACACAACTCCAGCCTGATGAATTTTCCCCATATCTTCAATCATACACATATCTTTTGAAGACATTATATGCGTTCCATGAAAATCTTCTTCGACAGGAATAATTTCTTCTTTTCTCTGTTCTTCTTCCCAAAACTTCAATTCTTCAAAATCTCGCAAACTTTTTGCAGAACCATTATTTTTTTCATCAAGATCTGTTGATGATATACATTTTCCGCTTCCACAACATTCTTTTTTCTTTTTTTCAGAAACTGTTTTTTCACTTTCTTCATGATCACTCACATCAATAACTCTCCCCTCTTCATCAAAAACTCTATAATTCCATCGGCATGTATGATTACATGCACCTCTATTTGCATCTCGTCCGCCTGTAAAATTTGAAAGAAGACATCGTCCAGAATATGCCATACATACCGCTCCATGAACAAAATATTCCAGTTCTAAATCAGGAAGAGCATCATGAACTTTTTTCACTTCACGAATAGCCATTTCTCGTGCAAGAATAACTCGCTCTACTCCCATTTCCATCCACATTTTCATGGCAGGAATATTTACCGTACTTGTTTGAACCGATAAATGCTTTGAAACACTTGGACAAAATTCTCTTCCCAAAGCTAAAACTCCAATATCAGCAAAAATCATTCCATCAGGTTTTACTTCTTCTAAAAATGTTAAATGTTTTTTTATTTGCTCAATAGCAAATTCATGAGGAAATCCATTTACCGTTACATATACTTTTTTCCCATTTTTTCGAGCATAATCTATTACATCTCGAATATCATCTTCTGTTACATTATTTTCTCGTGTTCGCAAAGAAAACATTGGAACTCCAACATATACCGCATCGGCACCATAGAGAAAAGCAGTTAATGCTTTATCTTTACTCCCCGCAGGAATAAGAAGTTCTGGAAGAATGATTTTTGTTATATTTGATGACATAAAATTTGTATTGTAATAAA